>DATKVT010000064.1 GCA_035529935.1 Williamwhitmania sp.
CGGCAGACATCGAAGGAAGTTCGGCAAAGAGGGGAGGCTTCGGGCAATCATCGAAGGAAGTCTGACAAAGAAGGGAGGCCACCGGACAAGCATCGAAGGAGGTTTGGCAGAAAAGGGAGGCTTCCGGCAGAGATCGAAGGAGATTCGGCAGAGAAGGGAGGCCTCAGGACAGACATCGAAGGAGGTTCGGCAAAGAAGGGAGGCTTCCGGCAGACATCGAAGGCAACTCGGCAGAAAAGGGAGGCCACCGAACAAGCATCGTAGCTTGTCTTGAGTACCAATGCGACCTACTGTCTATAACCTACAGCCTTATTTAGTAATTGGCTACAGGGTTACAGCTGACCATAAATTGCCTGCCTTGGCAAATTCGTCAGCGGACATTCTCCTTTCTACCTTTACAGTAAAGGTGAAGTGGGGGTGTTTCGGCCCACCCCCTGGTAAGCCTAGCAGATCGATTAATGCAGGTGATTGCCCTTAAGCAATGGCCTGCATCTCCAATGGTCAACTTTTAGGGAGTTGTTGTTTTTTCCTTTTGAATTTTAGCGCAGTCTAGTAACGCCAGCTTTATGCTTGAAATCACCAATTCAGGATCGTCTAGCTGAACGAAGTGTCCCGATTGTGCACTGTAGAAAAACTTCCCGTATTTCAACGGATTTATGAGCTCGAGCCAACGCTTCATCTTGAGGTTGTTGTCGATTCTAAACATCTTGACTCTATCGTAAATTGTTGGCTTTTCATTCGTCGATGAAGGATACCCTCCCGCTTTGATAAAGTGTACCGGGACATCTGGCAACGGATTGCGCACACACTCTTCAAACTCCGTAGCATATAGTGCTCTCAAAACCTTCAGCTCCTCAACATAAAAGTTGGGCATATCTTCATAGAGCTTCGCAACAAAATTGCTGTAGGTTTTGCCAAAAATTGAGTCAATCTGATGCTGAGTAAGGCCTATTTCAAGGTATGGCAGATCGCCGTATCCCTTTTTCTGGGTAAAATCAACTGGGTCAACAAAAACAAGACCTGCCACCTCCTCGGGATAGCGGGAGGCAAAGCTTCTTATGTATGCACCGCCAAAAGAGTGTGAAACCAGCAGGTAGGGTGGCTTCAATCCTTTTTGTAGAAGCATTTCTCTTAGATTGCTGTTGATGTGCTCGGTTGTTGGGGACAGGCTGTCGTTTTCAGATTCACCTAGTCTGGGGCGGTTGTACCGAAACACTACATTCGTTTTAGCAATCGCCTTAGCCACGCTATCCCAGCTGTTAAAACTGCCTGCCAATCCATTTTCAAATACAACTACCGGTTTATCTGCGCTATTGTTTTCCATTCCTGCTATTAGCACCTCCACTTTGAATCCATTTATGGTAACAAAGTCAATGCTAGCGTAGGCTTTGTCCTTGTTTGCTTTAACGGCCTCCAGTATGGACTGCCATCTTTTATCGGTGTAAAGCGATTTAAAGTCGGGGTCTCCCTTTATATGCCCATAGTCAACGTAATTCATTGAGGTTGCAATACAATTTAAGTGGGCGAATGCACTGTCGGGATTGTTTGCTAAAGCCCACGAGCAGGCGGCGTTGTAGCGGTCGTTCAGTGTTCCTTTCCATCCGTTCGTCTTAAAGGCATCGGAGTAGGTGAGTGCCGATTTTTCGTAGTCTTTAGCATTGTAAAGTTCGGATGCTTTTTTTACCAAGTCCGCGTAGCTTGTGGACACCTTCTGTCCGAATAGTGAGCTTGCAGCAATGGCAAGGCTTAAGAATAGTGCTGTTGTTTTCATATGTCTTACTGCGTATGGGTTTTTCAATTTGCTGCTGGTTAGTTTATCTGTTTGAGCAGCATAGTATTTACTCAAGAAAGGTAATCTTTTTTCACTATCCAATAGTTGCTTTTGCAAAGTAATCTCTGTTGGGAAATATTAATAAATCCAAATTGCTGGTTATTTAGATGTATCTTACCAAAACGAAGTTTTTGTTATCGGTTCTTTGCAGCAACGTATAGAGAGGATGTCATCATGTGTTTTTCGGCTGAGGCAAGTTTTGCAGGAGGTATTATTCTTTCGGCCGTTGGGGCTGCTACGATTCAAAAAATCCACAAGCCATCGCAGATTATCTTTGCCGCTATTCCCCTGTTTTTTGGTGTGCAGCAAATTGCGGAGGGCATCGTATGGTTGGTCATTCCACTTACTGGGTATGCAGCCGTTCAGATGGTTTTTTCCTATGTTTTTCTGGTAATGGCCGAGGTAATCTGGCCCTCGCTCATTGCGCTCTCTGTCCTCTTCATGGAGGAGGATGCTCGCCGCCGCCGAACGCTCTGGGTTCTGCTTGGGCTAGGAATGGTAGTTTCGCTCTACTATGCCGTATGCCTCTTAACCTTTAATGTCGCCCCAACCATTGAGGGCCATCACATATACTACCATACCGATTTTCCAAAGATGTTTGCCTTACCTGCCTTTATTGCCTACCTCATTGCAACCATCACCCCGCTCTTTGCCTCCAGCATTAAGCGAACGCATCTGCTGGGTGGCCTAATGTTCTTCTCGTGCTTGGTTACCGTGCTCTTTTTTACCCAATACCTTATTTCGGTGTGGTGCTTCTTTGCTGCCGTGATTAGCGCGGTGGTATACTGGATACTGAGTGATTCCAAAAAGGCCTTTAAGCTCGAGAACATGAGGCTGCTAGCTGAGAGACTCAAGGTTCCCATTAGGGGAAAAGGTGAGAGGGAACGAAAAGCTGACGAGTGACAAAAAAGAGTCAGAAGACGGGAGTCGGAAGACCGAAGATGTGCTCTAGCAATCTTTTGGCAAGAAAAAACTTACGATCTATACAGCTAATTACCTGTCAAGTGACAAAAAAGTGACAAGGTTACGGGTTTTCGTGAGTTTCAGCGGGGTGAAATGTTTATAGCCCATGGCTTTAGCCATGGGTCAGAGGTCTCCGCTAGCGAGGGCGGAAATCGGAAAACCGAAGAAAAACATAGCCTTTAGAATAATGTTTGACTAGCGAGCACCTCCCACTTTTAGGGTGAGGTTGGAGGGGGTCAAGCACAGGAAAATAGAAAACAATGAGCTGATCAAAGTAAGAAGCTGTAACGCTCTTTTCTACAGCCTTAATTTCTCAGTGTAACACAGTGAATCCCCCGTGCTACTCTGTGTAACTACGGTCGGTATTAGAAGTTAAAAAAAGCCGGCACTACACCGGCTTCTTTGTTTTGAGAGGGTATTGCTAGAGCGACCCAACCATCTTGGAGGGGTCTACCCACTTGTCGAAATCTTCGGGTGCAACAAAGCCCAGCTCGGCAGCAGCCTCCTTCAGCGTCTTGTTCTCCTTGTGCGCCTTCTTGGCAATCTTGGCAGCCTTCTCGTATCCAATATGGGTGTTGAGGGCGGTTACCAGCATCAGGGAGTTTTCCAGGTGCTTCTGAATGGTGGGGATGTTGGGAAGTAAACCCACGGCGCACTTCTCGTTAAACGACATGCAGGCATCGCCCAGTAGCCGAGCCGACTGAAGCACGTTGGCGGCAATCAGGGGCTTGAACACGTTGAGCTCGAACTGGCCCATGGTGCCACCCATGGTTACGGCCATGTCGTTACCTATCACTTGGGCACATACCATGGTGAGCGCTTCGGGCTGGGTGGGGTTCACCTTACCTGGCATAATGGAGGAGCCCGGCTCGTTGTCGGGAATAATAATTTCACCAATGCCGCAGCGCGGGCCGGAGCTCAGCATGCGGATGTCGTTGGCCATCTTGAACAGCGAAACGGCAGCGCGCTTAAGCGCACCGCTCAGCTCCACCATGGCATCGTGGGAGGCCAGTGCTTCAAACTTGTTGGGTGCAGTAACAAAGGGATGTCCAGTGAGGTTGGCAATCTTCTTTGCCACCAGCACGTCGTAGCCTTTTGGAGTGTTGAGCCCTGTTCCAACGGCGGTTCCACCCAGTGCCAGCTCGCGCACCATCTCAACGGCGTTTTTAATGGCACGAATGGAGTTGTCAATCTGCTGCACGTAGCCCGAGAACTCCTGTCCCAACGTAAGCGGGGTGGCGTCCATAAAGTGGGTTCGACCAGTTTTTACAATGCCCATAAACTCCTTCGACTTCTGGGCCATTGTTTCGCGCAGCGTGAGCATACCCGGAATGGTAACCTCCATAGCCATTTTGTAGGCAGCAATGTGCATAGCGGTGGGGAAGGTGTCGTTGCTCGACTGCGACTTGTTTACGTCGTCGTTGGGGTGTAAAACCTTCTTCTCGTCGGTGAGGCTGCCACCGGTGAGCACATGGGCACGGTTGGCAATTACCTCATTCACGTTCATGTTGCTTTGCGTGCCCGAGCCCGTTTGCCAAATTACAAGTGGAAATTGGTCGTAGAGCTTGCCTTCCAGAATTTCGTCGCACACGCGGCCAATGAGGTCGCACTTCTCCTTTGGGAGAACACCTAGGTCGGTGTTGGCCTGTGCTGCTGCCTTTTTCAGGTAGGCAAAGGCAGTGATAATTTCCCGTGGCATGCTGGCCTCGGGACCTATCTTGAAGTTGTTCCTCGAACGCTCCGTTTGCGCGCCCCAATATTTGTCGGCGGGGACATTAACCTCGCCCATGGTATCCTTCTCAATTCGATAGCTCATGGTGCTTAATTTTTTAGTGGTTACTATTTGTGTTGTCGAAGTTCTCTTTAATGTTGCCCACTAGTGGTCGCATACCTCCTTAAGCCGTTCCACCTCCTCCGGTGGATCGGCAATCACCGCCTTGTACTTGCACTCCACAATGGGCCGCTGGATGAGTTTGGGGTTTTCGAGCAGAATGGTAATCCACTCGTCGTCGTTGAACTTTTTCCCCTTTAGCTCCTTCCGGTAGTAGTCTTCCTGCGTTCTTACAATTTGCTCAGGCTTTAGGTGAAGCTTCATGAGCAGCCGCGATAGCTCTTCGCGGGTGAGCGGCTGCTTGAGGTAGTCCCTAATTTCAACTTCAATGCCTTTTTGAACAAGGTAGTCGAGCCCAGCTCGGCTTTTCTTGCATCGCGAATTATGGTAAATCTTTACGGCCATTTCTTATTCTTTTTTGTTTATCTCTCCACCCATTTGCATAAGGAAGGACTTGATGAAATCGTTGAGGTCGCCGTCGAGCACCTCCTGCACGTTCGATGTTTCATAGCCTGTGCGGAGGTCTTTTACCATTTTGTAGGGGTGAAGCACGTAGCTGCGAATTTGGGAACCCCACTCAATCTTCTTCTTTTGCCCCTCTATCTCCGCCTGCTTCTCCATGCGCTTGCGCAGCTCCAGCTCGTAGAGGTGTGACTTCAGAATACGCAAGGCGTTCTCCTTATTTTGCAGTTGCGAGCGAGTTTCGGTATTTTCAATCACAATCCCAGTTGGTATGTGGTGTAGCCGAACGCCCGTTTCTACCTTGTTCACATTCTGTCCACCAGCGCCACTTGAGCGGTAGGTGTCCCACTTCAGATCACCTGCATTCACATTTATTTCAATGGTGTTGTCCACCGCGGGTGAAACAAACACGGAGGCAAAGGTGGTGTGCCGTCGAGCTGCTGCGTCGAAGGGGGAGATGCGAACCAGCCTATGAACGCCGTTTTCGCTCTTGAGGTATCCGTAGGCGAAGTCGCCCACAAATTCGATGGTTGCGCTTTTAATACCCGCCTCCTCACCCGGTTGCAGGTCTATGATTTTTATGGTGTAGTTATTCCGTTCGCCCCAGCGAGTATACATACGAAAAAGGATGGAGGTCCAATCTAGGCTCTCAGTTCCACCGGCACCGGAGTTTATCTTCATAATGGCACCCAGCTTATCCTCCTCGGCACCCAGCATGTTTTTCATCTCCAACTCCTCAACTTTGGTGAGGGCGTAGGCATACTGAACCTCGAGATCCTCCTCAGTGGCTTCGCCCTCCTTTTGGAAGGTGGCAATCACCTGCAGGTCATCGAGCGAGGCGGTAATGGCATCGAAGGCTGTAATCCATGCCTTCAGGGTAGCATTCTTTTTTAGCTGCTCCTCTGCCTTCTTGGGGTCGTCCCAAAAGTTGGGAGCATGGGTTTTTTGCTCCTCTTCATCCAGCTGAATACGTTTGCTAGCGATGTCAAAGATGCCTCCTCAGCGCATCCTGGCGCCTTATAAGTTCCTTAATCTGTTCTGTGGTAATCATTCCAAATAGTTTAGATAGCAAAGGTAGTGAAAAGCAGAGTAGGGGGCAAGGTGGTTTGGTACCATTCTTTTATGATTTATCGAGGCCACCCATGTTGAGCCGCGAATCGTTTGATGTAAAATTGTTTAAAATGGTCAATGGCAGTTTATTGATTTAAAGTACGAAAAAAAAGACCGTCGAGCAGTCTCTGACGGTCTTTTAATATAAGAATGGGATCTTACTGTAATTGGAATACGATAGGAATGGTGAACGATACACGTACCGCCTTTCCACGTTGCTTCCCTGGAGACCATTTAGGTGAATTTTCAATTGCCCTAACAGCTTCCTTATCAAGTGATGGGTCAACTCCACGTAAAACTTTTACATTCGATACCTTGCCAGTTGGCTCAACGATAAACGAAATATAAACTTTTCCTTGGATACCGTTTTCCTGTGCGACTTCGGGGTAAACCAAACTTTTTTGAATGAAGTTTCTGAAGCCGCTAATATCGCCTCCCTGGAAGGTAGGTGCCTCTTCTACAACGTAGAATACCTGTTCCTCCTTTGGTTGGTCAATTTCTACAGGAGGTGCGACGGGTTTGTTAACGTCTTGGTCCTTAATAAGATTTTTAGCTTCATCACCTGTAGCTAAGGTGGGGCCTTTAACCTTTATAGAATCTACCACAACTGGCGCCACAAACTTCACCTGAGCTTGCGCTTGGGCTGGAGGAGGTGGAGGAGGTGGTGGTGGAACATCAATAGGTTGGTCCAGCTTATCCATGGTAGCCTGAACCACCTTTTCCACCTTAATCT
The DNA here is from genome assembly GCA_035529935.1 of Williamwhitmania sp. Classification (NCBI taxonomy): domain Bacteria; kingdom Pseudomonadati; phylum Bacteroidota; class Bacteroidia; order Bacteroidales; family Williamwhitmaniaceae; genus Williamwhitmania; species Williamwhitmania sp. Next base: position 6,931 of record DATKVT010000064.1, read on the forward strand.
TTCTATTATGGTTAACGGTGGCCAGAATGTAAGGAGTAATAACGGCTATACTAAGAATGATTATTCCCACCATTATCGCCCAAAGCATTGTTCTATTGTACTTTTTGCGAATTACGTAAGCCCCATACTCCTTATTCCGATTCTCAAAGACCAAATCGTCCATGGACGGAACAAATTTTATCTCATTTTCCATGATGGTTAGTTTATGGGCTTTACTTTGTGGGAACTGGTGTAGCAGCAGTTTGTCCTTGCGTTGCTGATTTAAGCATTCCTACCTCAACGTAGTTAATATCTACCAACGCGTAGCGTGCAATACCACATATCGACATTTCGTCAATGATATCCACAACGTTAGCATATCGCGCCTCCTTGGATGCTTTTATGAGCACAATGGGGCCAGTGTCGTCCTCCTTTTTCAGCTTTCTAATGGCAGACTGAACGGAGTCTCGTGGGATCTCAATCTTTCCTGTTAGAACATCACTCTTAAACTGGTCTATCTTTCTAAAAAGAGCTTGATTTCTTTCGAGAAGGATTTGACGAATACCCTTGTCGCTATAGTCCGTTTCTTGGAGAATGGGCAATGGTAACTTTCTAGGATCAGCTTTTCCTGGGTACCAATAAACTTTATCGTGCGGTCCCAATATGATGTTTAGGGTTCTGCTTTCTGCAATCTTAGGTGGGTCGACGTTTTTTGTCAACTTTTCCGGCAATACAATCTCCATTACTTTGGATTTGCTGAAAGCGGTGGTGAGCATGAAAAAAGTAATCAGCAAGCACATCAAGTCCACCATCGGGGTCATGTCGATGTTTACTGAGTGCTTTTTGGGTTTTTTCTTGCCACCCTCTTGTTTTTCCTCTTGAACAATTTCAGCCATATTACTGGGCGTTTTCTTTTACTTCCACCTTTTCAAGATTCGTAATCAGATTAAATCTGTTAACATTCTTGTCCTGAAGAATATCCAGTACCTTTTTTACCAAGGGGAAGGTGGCATCACCATCACCCTTAATACAGGTCTGAACATCGGGGTTGATCTGCCTTGTATAAAGAATCCACATGGCCAACTGGTCGTCAGTTGAGTCAATGGGCATTCCTGTTTGCAGAGCCTGCCTTTCTTTAGGATTATCAGCGTCGAGGTATTTCTTCATGTTGGACATGGAAACACCGAACGAGCCGGGGTTTTTTTCAAAATTTTCCACCTCCTCTTGGGTGAAGGGAACATTATAATGTTTACCCATCGCCATCAATAACTTTGCTCTAAAGTGCTGTGAAGTATCACCGTTGTCAACGGTGAAAAAAACTCGGTCATCTTTCGAGAGCACTACGGTCATATAATCCTTATCCGGAGCTGTTTTCTCTGATATTGAGAGGGGGATGTCGACAGGAGCTGGTTCTTGGGGACGAATTGTTGCTGTTAACATAAAAAAGGTTAACAACAGCGAAAACAAGTCCACCATTGGAGTCATGTCGACGTGAGGTGATTTTGTTGGTAATTTGATCTTTGGCATGCTTTAATTTTTAGAGTTTAAGCCAAAAGATAAATCTTCTGATTATTTCTTGAGCGATGCTGCAAATGTCTGAGTCAAGCTAAAGCCAACCTCATCGATACGGAATGTATAGCCATCAATTTTTGTTGAGAAGTAGTTATACATAATAATTGCGATGGTGGAGCCTGTGATACCAAATGCAGTGTTGATAAGAGCCTCGGAAATACCAGTTGCCAAAGCCAATGCGTCTGGTGCACCGGATGAAGCAAGAGCGGCAAATGCACGGATCATACCCAATACTGTTCCAATAAGACCGATAAGCACGGAGATGGAGGCTAGAGTTGAGAAAATAACCATGTTCTTAGAGAGCATTGGAATTTCAAGAGCTGTTGCCTCTTCTAGTGATTTTTGAATTGATAGAATTTTTTGATCTTTTTCTAATGCAGTATCCGACTGAAGGTCTCTGTAACGGATTAATCCTGCGTGAACCACATTGGCTAACGAGCCTTTTTGCTCATCGCATGCCACTAAAGCATCCTCGATCTTGTTCTCATTCAGCATTCCCTGAAGTTTCCGAACAAAGGTGGTAAGCCTTCCTTTTCCTTTTGCTCTTCCAAGGGTGATAAATCGCTCAAATGTAAAAATAACTAGTGTAAGAACGATGGTCATTAACAGTGGCACAATGTACCCCCCCTTGTAAATAATTCCTAGATAGTCTCCAGGTAGCGGCTGTCCCTTGGGGTTTCCACCTTCAAAATTTGTAGGGCTTCCCATAACTTGAAAATAGAGGTAGAGGGAAACCAAAAGAGCAATAATAATTGCTCCAGAAACGAAAATTGATTGCAATGCATCTTTTAATGCACTTCCTTGTTTATTCATAGTCGTAATATTAGTTTTGACTAAGGTTAACTACGGCACAAATATATATGTTGAGAGAATATCTTTTGCAAGGTAGGCAAAATATTTTTTGTTGTTGATACACTGCTAATTGCTCTGCTCTGATTTTCCCTAAGAGATGCTATTAATTAAGAATAAAAATATGTGTGTTTTAGGCAGAGATAAAAGCAAGTAGCCCTTTTTTGCAATCGATGATTCAACGAAATTGTTGAGGACCGTCGGTTACGAAATAGTTCAAGAAAACATCGTTTTTTTTGGTTGCTGCAGAACTTATTTTTTCTGCTGCACCAAATTAGGCTGCAAAAAAAGCAAGGTTGCCTTTTGGACAACCTTGCTTTTGTAATGTGTTTTATGACAACTTATTGGAGCGTAATGTTGTACGTTCGAGCTTTTGTAATGGTCACCTCTTTGCTAGTAAACCCTTTTGCCGAAACAATTAGTGTGGTTGATCCCTCCGGAATTTCAAAGGAGAATTCGCCCTTCAGGCCTGTAAGCGTTTCTGCAGCAGTGTCCTTTACGCGAACCGATGCGCTTGGTATCGGCTGACCCGAGGCGCTTTTAACTACCCCAGTAAGCAAATTGGGATTAAGGGCTTGTTTCCTACTAATTGCATACTTAACAGCCTGAATGAGTGCTTTCGCATTTTCGTTTGAAGGATCAAGAGATAACGCACTGTTGCAGCACTCCAACGCTTTGTCGTAGTTTCCCTGCTGATAATACAAGGTAGCAAGGTTGTTGTAACCGTTGACCTGGTAGTCCTTGTTATTTGGAGCAAGGTTGAGCATCATGGTGTAGTAGGCCTTCGATTTTTCGTAATCCTTGTTGAGCAAGTAGTAATATCCCATGTAGCGGTATGCGTTGAAAATCTCAGCGGCATTTTTCACGCTATCTACCCTTCCTTTTTCAATTACCATTTGGAATTTTGGTAAGGCCAACCCTGACTTGGAATCGGGATCCATTGAAGAGCATGTATTTGCTAGCCAAACGTAGCCGGAAAGTTCATCCGGGAATTTTGTGGTAACTTCGTTAAAGACGCTTTCTGCTTTTATGAAATTTTTGCCTAAATAGTAAAGCTTGCCAATCTGCAGATACTGCGAGGCATCACTTGCGTTTGCATTAAGCATTCCCTCAAACCCAGCTGCGGCTTGGTTATAGCGACCTAAGTTGTAGTTCGCCATGGCAATTTCTACTTCCAATCCCCTATTATTGGGTGTGAAAGCAAGGGCTTTGTTATAGGAATCGAATGCCTTGGTGAGTTGATCGTTGGCAGTTTTCAGCTGGGAGGTAACATTGCTGAGCTTTGAGGTTAGCGTATCAATCTGCGGTTTTACCTTATCCTTGCTTGAACCCGTTGCGGCATCATACTTTGCATTCACAGCTGCCAGCGATTGGCTTAACTGGGTTGAATCCTGCAGTAGTTTGGGGTAATTCTTGTTTTGGGCTATTAGGATTTTAGCATAGTATATGTAGTCCTTCTGAATAAGCCTTTCCTCTGGCATCTCCTTGAAGAGGGTGTTCATATACTTAAGCGCTAATGGTAAGTCTTGCGGAGTTTTATCAAAACAAGAGTATGCTGCAATACGGTTTAGGTATGTTCTTGATTGATCAACCTTGAAAATTTCTTCCACATTGGAAATTACCTTATCGTATTTTTTGGCATAGTAAAGAGAGTTCACATAGCTAACTTTTGCTGGAAGATTGCCGTTAGTGATTTCCAAGTATTTTTTGTAGTAAGTTTCGGATTTGTCGAACATACCAGCTAAGGAGTAGAGCTCACCTAGCTCACGATAAGCTGGAGCATAGTTGGCGTCTTGTGCGATTGCCTGCTCGTAGTAAGGAATGGCGGCTTGGAATGCCCTACTCTTCATGTAAATGGTGCCAATTTTCATGTTGGCAGTTGGCGAATTGGGCTCCAGATAGTTGGCCATATTGTAATTCTTTATGGAGGTAGAGGCATCTTTTGCATCAATGTAGATGTCACCTGCAATGATGAAGATGTCGGGATCTTTTGGATCAATAGCCTTGGCTTCCCTTATCAGCGGTAGGGCTAAAGTGGTGTCAACAGCATCGTTCTTGATGTAAGACTCGGCCAGCTTTGCCAACGCGAAGGCATAGCTTTTGGGATCGGCAATTTTGCTAACCTTTTTGTAGGGAGGCAGGTGCTTGTGTGCCCTAGCTCTATAGTTGGCTGCGGTTTGATCGTCGTCGAGGTAGAATGCCACCTTGGCTAAACCAATATAGTTTAAGGGGTTTAGGCTGTCGGCCTTAATACCCTTCTCAAACTGATCCTTTGCCAGCCCCATCGATACCTTGAGCGAGTTGGAAATGGTATCGGAGAAGTAACCACGAAGAATATTTTCACCATAGTAAAAGTAGTAGTTACTGTTGGTTGGTTCTTTTTGAACCAGCTGGTTGAAAATCTTTTCCGCTTCTTCATACTGCTCACTTTTTGTTAGGCCAATGGCAGTTTGAAGATCTTGTCCGAAGCTTGTGCTGCATGCTACGATGCTCAACAAGCCTGTAAATACAGATGCTAAATTAATCCGAATGCTACGCATAACATTTTCAATTAATGTCGAGAATTAGTGCTTAACTTGTATTAGACGAATGGGCATTGTTGCAGGGACTAACCCCGATTTAAGGATAATTCTTTGTCCCTGATCACCCGCAACCCATGAAATAAATCCTGAACCCAAACCCACAAACGTTTCCCTTGAAATGAGGTAAACCTCTCTGATAAATGGGTATGATTTGTCATAAATGGAGCCCTGGTAGGGCCGGTAGAAAGAGTCGTTGTCGTATGGCTGAGAAACGGCAACCACGTTAACACGGTCGATAAAACTTCGTGCAATGGAGTCATGCTGGTTACTTATCCAGTTAACGCTTATAATTCCCATGGCACTCTTATTTCGAGCGATAAAATTAATCACCTGCTCGTTGGTTTGCATGGCGTAAAAGTTGTCAGGCAAGCTGTCGGTAATGTTGAACTTTTCTTTGAAATACCTTACATTACTCGATTTGGTGTTGTCGAATACCACGCCAATTTTCCCAAGCCTCGATTTTGGGTTAATCTGGCTCCACTGCTTAATTTTACCGAGAAAAATATCCTGAATGCTCTTGTATTCCATAAGCGTATCACTGTTGGCTTTGTTGATAATCAATGCAACGGCATCATCTGCAAATGTGGTAGTTCTTACAACAATTTGGGTATCCCTTAGGTATTGAATTTGAAGATCGGTAAGTTTCTTGTTCGCCACAATTACCTGCACCGAGTCGTTCATGAAGTCGTTAATAACGTCCACTTCCGGTTTGTAAGAAGGGGTTATTTTAGCATAGGGATATAGGCTTGTAAATGTTGCTATTTCAGCATCAATTATAGGCTGATACGATTCATCTGCCGTTATTTTAATATTTCCACGGGTGGGTGTTTCATCGTAAGTCTTGTTTGACCCCGAATGACATGCGTTTATCATCAGCAGCAATGCTGATGCTATTCCGGCCTTTACTATTGTTTTAACAAGCAAGTTCATTGTGTCGAGTTATGAGGTTGAAAGTCATGGAATAAGTGCAGCAATATTAAAAAAAAATCATATACGTTATACGTCCACCATCATTATGTTATTTCACCACTACATCAAAATAATTATTTTCTCTTTTATGTTTTCACCATTTTCCCAAAATGATAATATTGGGAAATGGTCAGAATTTAGTGAGAAATTCCTTAAGATTGATCTGCTTACTCTTCCTCGTCTGATTCTGAGAAGAAGGAATCGCGGATTTTAATAAAAGATACGTATGCCCGATATAATCCATAAACCATAAAGGATACTCCAAATATTACCCTTATTGGTTTGTCAATATAACCAAAGGTGTCGGAAACGAGAAAATAGAATCCAATGCCTAGGTAAAAGAAGGTCATGAGCGAGCTGAAAATAGTCATTACTCGCTGGTACATCAATCTGGAAGTTGTTTTCATAGATAAATATTTTGATGCCGGTAAGTTAGTTTTTTCGGATTCAAAGGTAGTTGTTTGCATGGTTGTTGGTGTTGCAATTTCAGTTTCGTTGTTTAAAATATTGCTGCCATTTTGCTTCTGTCGTTAAAACAGACACCTCTATTAATATTCACAAGCCTATAAACCTAGCTGCATTTGTTATCGGTAACCTATGGCAGCGTATCCAACCCAGTGGTGAAGGTTTGCTATGGCAGTGGATCCCATGCGGAGATCCTTCACGGGTAGTGGCTTATGGTCGATGCTGTTGGCGTAGCCAATTAGCTCTCCGTTCAACTTTGCTTCTCCGGTAAGCTGTTGTAGTTGCAGGGCTGTTAACAATCCCATGGGAACGCTGTAGCGGCCGCACCAGGTCCATCGGTATTCGTGGTAGTCGGTGGGGTCAACAGTGTAGTCGAAGAATCTTTGTGCCCTTTCTGTGGTGAGGGTTCCGGTAAGTGAACTATCAATTATTACATGCTCATGCGCCACGGCCTTTTGGTACCCTAGGCTGTCGGTGCCGTAAGGTGCGTAATTTTTGCCACCCCAATCTTCGTCGCCGTAATGCACGGCATCGGTGGTAATTAGTAATGCTACGTCCTTGCCCCATTTGAGATTGTGCTTCTTCATCGATTGGTTTATTGCCTCAGCCAGTGGCTGGGCAATTTCTTGCATCCTCGAGAATGACATGTATGGAACAAGTATCGACACTATTTCAACATTGGGGTTGTAGTGCTGCAAAAAGGGAAGCATGGACTCCACAGAGTGTTCTACAGTTTGAAGGCTGTCGTGAACGAGGTAGGTGTTGTTGGGCAAGGCTTTCATAATCTCCTCCCTCAGTGGCGAAGGGTTAATATTTCCGTAGGGGCCATGCCAAGCAGGGTAGCTGTCGAATACCAACTTGTCGGCTAGGTTGAAATGTTTTGCCTTGTGGGCTACACCAAAGATGATTACGGTTTTTGCCTTAATGTTTTTTAATAGGGCAGGATAGAGCCACCCAACGTAGGTGTAGTCATCGTGCGGACAGATGGCTAGCCGCCATGCGGTAGTGCTGTCCATTCCAACCTTTAGGAGCTCGGAAGCGTAAGTTTCTTCGTTGCGTACAATCACCGAATCGGTTTGCCAATCCAGATGGGCAAAGCCAACGGTGTCTACAACGGGCCTTACATCTGCCAACGGTTTATCTTTTTTTGTACTACACGACATAAGTGCAAGTGTGGTAATTGCGATTACAGCCAATTGCTTCATTGGGTAAATATTTTGGTGAATAATATGGTTGTATGAAGAGGTTGTTAGGGTTCATCGAAGTTGTTATCAGCAGTTTTTACAATTGATGAAGCAGCGGCTATCACGCTGCTGTAATCGAAGCCACGCGATACGCCAAACCGGATTAGTTTCACTTTAAGATCGTTTTTGTTCTCCCACTTTACCGATGAGGCCTTTCGTTTCAGCAGGTCAAGGAGCACCTCTGCGCCCTGCACCTCTTCAACTTTCTGCAATACCTCTTTGATTACAGTTGGGTCAATCTTTTGTATCGAAAGTGCCTGCTCAATTTTTCTCGGGCCCCACTTGTTGAAGCGGGCTTTGTCGCGCGCAAATGCTATGGCAAACCGTTGGTTGTTCACAAAACCCTGTTTCGTAAGATCTTTAAGTATGGTCTGGTGCTTTTCGGGGTCGACTTTCCACCTGGAGAGTTTTTTCAAAACCTCCCACTCGCTGGTCTCCTTGCGGCTGCAAATGGCCATCAACCGTTGAAGCGCCATATCCGGCTTCATTGCTGCTCTTTCTCTCTTTGGATAGGCCACGCTATTGCTCCTTAACTGCTTTTATCATCCGCTCCTTGCCGTTGATATCCTTTCGAATTTCGGTGGTGAACCCTTTTTTCTGAAAGAGTTCCGCTGTTTCGGTACCAAACGACTCGTTTATTTCAAGGTAAACGGTTGTTTTGGGCTGGGTGGATAGCAATGCATAATTACAAATGGCTCTGTAGAACTTGAGAGGGTCTTCGTTGGGCACAAATAGAGCCAGATGGGGTTCGTAATCCAGCACGTTGCTGTGCATTTGTTCCTTCTCCTTTTCGGTTATGTAGGGTGGATTGCTTACGATAACCTCACAATTTAGCTTTCGTAGCTCAATGCCCGGGTTGAGGATGTTGTCATGAAGGAAATGAACGGTTGCTTGGTTTTGCTTAGCATTTTGCTCAGCCACCAAGAGTGCATTCAATGAGATATCGGTGGCAAAAACCGTTGCCTTTGATAGCATTTTCGACATGGTAATCGCCAAACAACCACTACCCGTACCGATGTCGAGGATACAAACCTCTTTTCCCTGCAGGTCGGAATCAATCCACCATAGTAGCTCTTCGGTTTCGGGTCGAGGAATTAATACGTCGGGGGTAACAACAAATGGTAATCCTACAAATTCGGTCTTGCCGATAACATGCTGTATCGGCATTCCTTGAATTAGCTTTTCTGTACCCGCAACAATTCTTGATTGATCCAGCTGGCTAACATGGTGATCGGGGTATAGAAATATTTCATAGCTACTTATGTTGAGCGTGTGTTCGAGAAAGAGTTTTGAAATAGATGAGGCCTCCTGTTTTCCATAGATTGGGGCTACTGCCTCCTCTAAGAATCGATATGCGTTGTGGTAGCTGTCTATTTTATTTTCGGACATGGTAAACTAAATGCGGTTGCAATTTTATAAATTAGCGCTCAGTTTGGTGCAAAGGTAATCGGCGTTACTTAACTTTGCAACCATAACTGGTGGGCTAAAGTCACAAGTTAATCATACGAGGGAAAAAAGCAAAATAAATGGATGGTGAAGTAAATTCACATGAGCATTTTATGGAGCGCTGCTTTCAGCTGGCTCTTAATGGGCTTGGTAATGTAGCGCCGAATCCGTTGGTTGGCTCAGTGGTTGTGCATAAAGGAAAAATTATCGGTGAAGGATTTCATGCTGAATACGGAAAAGCCCATGCGGAGGTAAATGCTATAAATTCGGTGATGGACAAAAGCCTTCTTCGGGAATCAACCATTTATGTGAATTTGGAGCCATGCAGCCATTTTGGAAAAACTCCTCCTTGCGCCGACTTAATAATTACCTCTGGAATTCCAAGAGTTGTGGTGGCGAGCCGTGATCCCTTTGTTGAAGTTGCTGGCCGTGGCATTGCTCGTTTGCGGGACGCGGGAGTAGAGGTTGTAGAGGGTGTGCTAGAGGTGCGAGCAAAAGACCTAAATAGACGATTTTTTACTTTTCATCAGAAAAAACGCCCATACGTTATATTAAAGTGGGCGCAGTCGCTTGATGGATATGTGGATATAGAGCGAAAGCCCGGCGATGAGTTGAAACCAATTTGGATAACCAACGAGCTGGCTAGAGCGGTAGTGCATCGCTGGCGGTCGGAGGAACAATCTATTTTAGTCGGGACCAAAACGGTTGAGCTGGATAATCCAAGGCTTAATGTGCGCGACTGGTCGGGGAATAATCCCGTACGAGTTGTTATTGATCGTACGCTACGATTATCACCCTCTTCCCATGTTTTCGACGGAGAGCAACAAACGCTTGTAATGATTGGAAATAACTTTGGTTCCGCCACCAGGAAGCCCCCCTTTAGTGAGCGTCCTAACTTGGAGCTAGTTACCCTTGATTTTTCGCGCGATATTGAGTCTCAGGTCTTGGAGGTTCTTCATCAGCGGTCCATCCAAAGCGTTATTATTGAGGGTGGAACACAGGTGCTAGAGGCATTCTTGGGCAAAAACTTGTGGGACGAAGCGCGTGTGTTTATTGGCCGTAAGCTCTTTCATTATGGCGTCCATGCTCCCATTCTTGAAGCCAAGCCTATAACAGAAGATAGGCTCTTCGACAGTATTCTTTACACCTACCGAAACACAACTGCTTAAGCCACTACACTGCAGCAATATTAATCTTGTCGGCATTCCATTCGGGCGCATTTTCAATGGCAGGAAGGATCTCCTCTGGAGTAGCTACTACCTGCCAAATAGATGCATGTTCGGGGCGCATAAACTTTTCGTTAATCATACGGTGGAGCAAATCAACAAGTGGGTCGTAAAAGCCGTTGAGGTTTAGAATCACAACCGGTTTAGTGAATTTTCCGAGCCGCTTTAGGGTTATTACCTCCGTAAGTTCTTCAAGCGTTCCGCATCCTCCCGGCAGCGCAACCACGGCATCAACATCCTTAATGAGCAGCTTCTTTCGCTCGTGCATGTCTTCTACAAGAATGAGTTCCGTGAGGCCTTTGTGACCCCACTCAACCTTTTCCATGAAGCGGGGGAGTATTCCTATTATCTTACCACCTCTGGCAAGAATGGTATTTGCTAAATGCCCCATTAGCCCTGCCGAACCACCTCCGAAAATGGTGGTAATACCATGTTTTACAAGTTCGTTGGCAAGAGTTTCGGTGGCGTCGAAATGGCTTTTGTCAACCTTGTTGCTTGATGCGCAAAAAACACAAATTCTTCTTTCCATCCTCTTTTTTTAGCCACTAAAGGTGCGAAGAAATTTTTAAATGCAAAGGATGATGTCCTCTCTCATCGGTTTTATTGGGCTCGTAAGCAATGTTGACATAAATGTTAAAAAATATGGTTAATATTTGCTGGGTTCCGATTTTCGTATTTATATTTGCCATGTGGATTAACCACATGGTTGAATATGTGTGTTGATTTTGTGTTTTTGTTTTATGCTGAAATATAGAGGTATACATATATCTGAAAAGGAATAATTAATTGTGGCGATTTATTGAGTGGTAGTGTTCAACCTTGCAAACTGGTCATTCATCCGGCTTTTTTTCCATTCAGTCGGGTTTACGTTTTAAGTCAGAGTGGATGTAGTTTTATTTGCAGCGTTGAATTTTGATATCAACAATGTGTGATTGGTTAGCGGGCATGTTTAGTATTAAAAAAAAGTGTGGGACACCGTTCTTTATTGTCTTTGTTGGGTTAGCGTTACTGTGCATTATTAGGGCTTCTGCACGGGTTAGCGCGAACGGTGTTCCCACTTTTTTCTTTGGCTCTTTTTAGGTTGATAATATTGAATTAGTTTAGGTTTAAAGGTTTTAAAGGGAAATTCTGTTTAGTGGGAATCATCGCTCTTCATGTTAAGGTTGGGTTAGCGCAAAGTGCATTATTAGGGCTTCTGCACAGTAGGCGCGAGCGGTGTTCCCACTTCCCTTTAATTAAGAATTTAGGAAATGTGCTGGTATACTCGGGTTTTGTTTGTGTTGGCAATTTTATCTGGAGCACTGTTTCTCTCAGGATGTGACGGTTTGGTGGAGTACAGCCCATATGAAGTTAGGGTTAGGGTCACTAACGTTAATCCCGACGCCATTGGGGCAATAACGTTGGCCGAAAATGATTCCGTTCCATTTGTTTTTGCTGTCATTTCCGATCCACATTCCTATTACTCCGATCTTGCTGATGCTGTTAGCAGCATCAATAGAAATTCTAGTGTGCTATTTACCGTTGTGTGTGGTGATGTTACCGATGCGGGGTTGTTTAAGGAGTTTGATTGGGAGCACCAAATTATTTCAAAGTTGAAGGTTCCGTTTGTCACTGTGATTGGTAACCATGACTGCCTGTCGAATGGGAAGTTGATTTATGACAAGATGTATGGTCCCACCAACTTTTCCTTTTCATATTGGCATACGCAGCTTGTGTTTTTCGATGACGTGGTGTGGGAAAACAATAATGCTACTCCCAATTTTAATTGGCTTTCGGAAACACTTAACGATGGGGGAGCCTATACACACCGAATCCTATTTGCGCACATCCCTCCTGGAAACGACCAGCTCAAAGGTGCAAATGACTCAACTTTTCGTGCTGTGCTCAAAGATAGAATAGACATTGGCTTCTTTGGACACAATCATGATTATGAGTATAAGCAGGCCGATGGCTTTCGCTATCTTGTTGTAGGAAGTGTTTGCAAGCGCTACTATACCATTGTTACAGTTGAGAAGGACACAATAAAAACAGAAGAGATAAACTTTTAATTGGTATGGTTACTTTTTTGATCTTTTGCACATTTCTTCTTCTGTTCCCCTTGGTTTCCTTTCCCGAAGTTATTCCTGCAGAAACAGTCAATCAAAGGAAAATGCGATTTATTCCCAAGGTTGTGGTTTTACAGTATGCCGGAAATATGGGACTTGCTTCCGTTGGTTTCGGGTATAGCAGTAAGAGTGAACGTTATGGTTTACAGTTATTCTACGGCTATTTGCCCAAGCAGGTAAGCGGTATTGAGGTGAAGACAATTGCCATAAAAGGTTTAGTAGAGACCGACAAGCGGCACCCATTCAAAGGTGTAACCACCTCAAACTATGCTGGTGTAAATTTTCATTACGCAAGGACTCATAATACCTACACTTTTTTCCCCGACCATTACCCCAAGGACTACTATCCGTCTAATGCTATTCATTTTGCTCCCTTCATTGGCGGTAAAATGGATTTTGATCTGAAAAATTCAAAATACATCAGCAAAGCAGGTTTTTTCTTTGAGGTGGGAACCTTAGACACCTACCTACTTACCTATACCAAGAACTCCAACGTAATGCAGTTTCGCGATATATGGAATCTGTCCGTTGGCCTGTCGTTATCACTTAACCGCTTGGCTGCCTTTCAATCCATTCATGAAAGAATATAATTTTTCTAAACTTTCGCCCCGAAGAAGCGCAGAACACTGGCCTTTCCTGTGTGGAAATTTCCTTCTCGGAGAATAGTCTCTTCTTCACGGCATATTTCGAAATCAAAGTCAGGGAAGTCACCAAGAATTGAATCTTTGGAGTAAAGTTGTTCTATATCTCTTGGCCCACCGGAGTTAAAGTCAATTTGCTTCTGCGAGAATGCATCAATAATAATGTGACCTCCCGGCTTTATGCTTTCAGCCACGGCACGGTGAAATTTGGAACGGAGTGGTTGAGGTAGGTGCAGAAATATAATGGCAGCCGCATCGTAGGTGTTGGGCTTTGCCCCAAAATCCTCCACACTCATGATTTGGTAGTTGAATTTTACGCCTCTGTCTTTTGCTAAACGAAACGCTTTTTCTTGACCCGTAGTGCTTTGGTCAAATGCGTCTACCTGCCATTTTAGTTGTGCTGCCCACGCAGCATTTCGACCTTCACCTTCACCTGGTAAGAGCAGTTTTCCTTGTTTGAGCGAACGTAAACATTCAGAAAAGAAGTGATTAGGTTCAGTGCCGTACACATACTCCTCGGTGGAGTATCGGGCATCCCATTGGTTCATAATATTTATTCTTTTATTAGTGACAATTTCCACAGCCGCAGGCAGTGAGGTTTTTTACCTTCTCAAAGCACTCCTTCCCCTCGTTAAAGGAGAACCATGTTAATCCAAGTGCACCAATTACATCGAAGTAGCCAAAACCGGTGAGCTCGTAGAGCACGCTGGCAGCGAGCAGTACCAGCGACATGTAGAGGCAAACCCTGGTACATCCTGCATCGGCAATTATGGGCTCGGAGTTAAGAGCTTTGCCTACACGCATCTTTGCTGCAATTAGAGCGCCCATGGAGATGATGGAGATGGACGATATTATAACACCCCAAAAGGTGGTTTCTGGTTTTTTACCGATGTAAAGTGAGTAAGCCGAGGACAGAAGCAATCCAGCGGCTAAGAGGTAGAACGACCAGCCCGTAATTCGCAGGGCGGTGGTTTCGAACTTGTCTCGATTTGAATCGGGGTTATTGCGTATACGCAGCACCATGTGGGCCACACCTATTCCGGAAACCACTTCAATAAAGCTGTCGAGGCCAAAGCCAAAGAGACTGAGCGTTTTATCCTCAAACCCTAGCCAGGTGGAGGCAAGTCCTTCAATAATATTATAGCCAATGGTGATTAGTGCCAGAATAAATGCTTGCCTATAAAGTTTCTGCTCTTTCGTTGTCATGTTGTCTTGTTGGTATTTGATTCAACTAACACACCTAATGGAATTCTGTTTTAGGTTAATGCCGTAAAATTTTGGAATTAATGCACTGGAGGTAAATAATTCTTCGCTTTTCTTACCTTTGGAACCATAAAAATTGCACCCAATGATTTCGACACTGTTTAGCACCATAATTACTTGGTACATGGCTCATATCAGCTATCCAACCATAATGCTGCTCATGGCCATTGAGAGTTCATTTATTCCTTTTCCTTCCGAGGTTGTTATACCACCAGCTGCTTGGAAGGCGGCTCAGGGAGATTTGAACGTTTACCTCGTTTTTCTATTCAGCACGTTGGGCTCGCTGATTGGTGCTCTTTTCAACTACTACTTTGCACTTTTCCTCGGAAGAAAGATTGTTTACCAGTTTGCGGAATCTCGCCTTGGACGATTGCTTCTACTCAGCCGCCAAGGTGTTGAAAAGGCCGAAGCCTACTTCGTACGACACGGAAAAACCAGCACCCTAATTGGTAGATTGGTTCCAGCTGTTCGCCAGCTGATTTCCATTCCGGCTGGTCTTGCACGCATGAGCCTAAAAGATTTTATTCTATTCACGGTGATAGGCTCAGCGGTGTGGAATGCGGTACTTACCATTTTGGGCTACTCCTTATACTCCCAAAAGGCACTGCTCGACCGTTACTATTCCGAAATCAGCTATGGTTTGCTGGTGCTTGGTGTTCTGTTTGTAGGATACCTCGTTTATCGCTTTAGGAAGAAGCACGAATAAAAAATACTCGACAATATAAAGTAGGAGAGGTTCGAATATCAGACCTCTCCTGAATTTTATTTCTCCTTAAAGTAGTACATCAATAGCATGTTTACCATCTCCGGATTTTCAATAAAGGTTGAGTGGTAGGTGTTGGGCAGTATGCACAGCTGGGTGGTTTCCTGTGGTAGGAGGTGGTAAATTTCGACGCCATGCTCAAGTTTTATTGCGTCTCTATCTCCATAAAGAAGAAATACCGGTTTGTGTATGGTAACAAGTAAATCCTTTGGAATGTATGGATTACGCAGCCACATGTTCCGGATGAGCTGAATTTGGGTGTCGAATTTATCAGGATTTGGGTTGAGCTTGGCATACTCTTTTCGCATAGGTATCCACATGGAATCCACCTTCACCTTTTCTGGAGTCATTTCGTTTCGCTCAAAGTTGTTGTCGACAAGCCCCTCCACAAGGTAGTTTGCTCCTGAAACAAATGCCTTAATAACTCGTGATGGATACTTGGCGGTTATGTAAAGTCCCACTACGCCACCATCGCTAAAGCCCACCACGTAAGTGCTGTCAATATGCAGCTTATCGAGCAGCTGAACCATGTCGTCGGTAAGAAGCTCGTAGCTGAGCGAATCGAGGTCGTTGGAAGATTTGGCATAGCCTCTGCTATCGACGGCAATCACCCTAAAATGTTTTTCCAGCACCGGGATGTTCTTCGAGAAATCGGCTGGGGAGCTAAGACCTCCATGAATCATGAGCATTGGTGTTCCTTGGCCATACTCCTCATAGTAGAGGGTTGCCCCTTTAACCTTCACATAATGTCCTGCCGCTGGATTGTTCCCGTAAGGCACCGAGGTGCTGTCGCTTTGAGCCGTTGCTAAGCATGAAACGGAGAGGAAAATGGCGGCCAGTAGAATGCGTGTGGTATACTTTTTCATCTTTAATTATTGCTTTTCTCTTGTGGCTGTATAGGTTTCTGTTTTCGATTTTATGGTGAGGCTTTCGGGAACTACCTCATTATTGTCGACCTCCAGCTCGGGAATTATCTGGTAGGAAGGAAGCGTTTTTGCAAAGCCATCAACTTTGTTTTGTGGAATTGTAATCTCAAAGTTCCCAAACAGGTTATTTCCAATTGCTAAAGTTCCGTTTCCGGAATTGTAGGCGCCAAGTTCAAAACTTCTCCAGTTAATTACATCGCGGTAGTAGCCCATGAGCCACTCCTTGCCTTGATCAATAAACTTTTGATTTTTAGCAGTACGGGTGGTTTCGTTAACCCGTTTGGCATATTCGGCGTCATTTTCGTTTTCGCTACGCATGGCCCAGAGCTCTATTTCTGATTTTCTATCGCTGAGAAAAGTGTTTAGCCAATCGGTTACCGTCATGGCTATGTTCCAGCGGGCAATGCGGTTGTTGTAGCCCGGCATGAGCAGCCAATTATTATCAGGGGTGAATTGAAGGGAATAGCAGTCACCCTGCGGACTTTTTAGAACATTTTTCACCCTGCCGCTTATTGAATCCCAGAGAATAACGCCGGAACTAATGTCGCTGGAGGCGATGGTGCTGCCATCGGGGCTGAATGCAATGGAGAGGATGGGGGCGTGGTGTCCTTTAAACTGAAGCATTGAACCGCTGCCGTCGGTTGACTTTATCTCCACCGAGTATAGAGTGTTTCCAGTGGCGATTCTGTTACCATCGGATGAAAATGCGATGGCTGAAATTTTTGATTTGCTATAGGTGAGTGTACGAATGGCTGATCCTGTGTTCAAATCCCATAGTTTTACCTCTCCGGTGGATACCGATTCTACCGTAGCGAGCGTTTTCCCATCGGGGCTAATGGCAATAAAGGAAATTGGTGATTTGAAGTTATCGATTGAGGTAATCTTTTTTCCGCTGGTGGCGCTCCATATCTGAACCGAGCGGTCGGTTGCAGCCGAAACCACCTTGCTTCCGTCAGGGGTAAAGGCTATGGCTACTATAACGCTTTTGTGCCCTCTATACTTTACGGTGGATTTTTGCGCCCAGATATCGTAAAGGGTTATTTTCCCGTCTGTGTCGCCTGTTGCTGCAACCTTACCATCAGGCGAAAGGGCTATGGCGCAAAGCAACTTGCCATCTGCGTCGATGGAGGCATCGGTGAGGCTGGAGGACGATTCAATTAGGCTAACGTATGCCTTGGAGTTTACCAGCATGTACTTACCATCGCTGCTGAAGGCAACCTGCGAAATAACCATATTGTTGTCGCTCGAAATCATTGGGGTGACTGCTGGGTCTTGCGAAAAAGCATTTGTAGTGGCTGTTGCTGCCAGGATGAAAAGAAGAATCTTATTCATGGCTTACGAGTTTGTTTTCAAATTGGATTGTTCCCAAAACTACGGATTTTTTTTCAGTATAGCTGATACTACAAAAGGTGTTTGCTTTGGCAGCGATCACCTGTTCTAGTTCAATTAAGCTCTCCATTTAGCCTTTGTTTTATACTTTCTAGAACATACTTCCTCGTGAAGTGTTAGTAGTAATCAGATAGTGCGTTTAGTATTCCTGTTAAAACAATAAACACTAATTAATATGAACTTAATCAGCAATTTGAAGTGGCGTTATGCCACCAAGAGAATGAACGGCACCAAGGTGCCAAAAGAAAAGGTGGATCAGATTCTGGAGGCCATACAACTTGCCCCAACTTCCATTGGAATACAGCCATTCAAGGTGTTTGTAGTGGAGAGTGAAGCTATGCGTAAAAAGATTCATGCAGGTGCTTGCCCTCAGCCACAGGTGTTGGAAGGTTCCCATCTGTTGGTTTTTGCCGCACGTGAGAGCCTAACCAACCAAGAGGTTGACGGTTACATAAACAGTATTGCCAAAACGCGAAACGTAGCGGTGGAATCACTGGCTGACTTTCGAAAAATGGTGGAGTCTCCTCAACCAATGGACGCCAATAGCTACTTTGCTTGGGCTGCACGTCAGGCTTACATTGCGTTGGGATTTGGATTGGTAACTGCCGCTTCGCTGGAGGTGGATTCCACTCCCATGGAAGGTTTCAATAATGCTATGATGGATGAGGTGCTTGGTCTTAAGGAGAAAGGGCTGCGTAGTGCGGTGCTGATGGCTTTGGGTTATCGCGATCCAAAAACCGACTACTTGGTGAATGCGGCTAAGGTTCGGAAACCAGTAAGCGAACTGTTTGAGGTTCTGTAGTATCATTCATCCCTATTGAAAAATACAAAGAGCCCCGGTTGTATTTCCAACCGGGGCTCTTTTTTGTTATCGCTTCTTTTAATTCGATTAGAGAAGTGCGTTTAGCTTTTCAACTAGCTTGGATTTAGGAACCGCGCCAACCTGTTTGTCTTTTATTTCGCCACCTTTTATGAAGAGAACGGTGGGAATATTACGGATGCCAAATTTTGCGCTAATGCCGGGGTTGGAGTCAACGTCAACCTTGCCAATAACGGCTCTACCTTCGTATTCGGTAGACATCTCGGCAATAATAGGGGTAATCATGCGGCATGGTCCACACCATTCTGCCCAAAAATCGATAACCACAGGCTTGTCGGCCTTCATTACAACTTCTTCAAAGTTGCCATCAGTAATTTCAACTGCCATAATTGCTTGTATTTGATTGTTATTTTTTGTTTTTGCTTTCAAGTTGGAAGTGAATAGCAAAGATGATAATTTTTTTAGTTTACGACAATTTGCAAATCCGATTCTTCCAAAAACTGTAGCAACTCCTTATCAAGGTTTATTTTAATGCCTCGCGAAAATAGGTCGAGGGCCAGCTTTTCCTCCATATCCAAAATTTTCATCTTCAGCATCACATTTCCCTTGTGCTTATCGGTGGCTGCTTTAAGTTCAGTAACAAGTTCAGTGGTGATGCTGTTCAATGGAACTTTAATAGTTATGGATTTTACCATTTCTGTTTTTACATCGTGCAGCATGGAAATGCTCTTAACTCTGACCTCAAATTCATTTTCGTTATACATGCGAGGCTCCACCCGCCCCTTGATAAGAAGGGAGTAGCCTTGGTAAAAGTATTTTCGAAAGTTTTCGTAGTCCTTGCCAAAGAGGGTTAGTTGGAAGCTATCAGTGTAATCTTCAATGGTAATTGAACCATACGGTTTTCCGTTTTTGGTGAGCGCGTTTCTAACCGTGGTTACCATTCCTGCAAAGGAAAGCTCTTTATTACGAAGGCTATTAATGTCCGACAGATCTGCTAAGCTGGTGTTGCAGAAGTGGTCGAGCTCGAAACGATAATCGTCCATGGGGTGCGACGACAGGTAAATACCCACCATTTCGCGTTCCTTATTGAGCAGCTCCAGCTTGCTCCACTCCTCCGATACGGGAATCTCGGGTTGCGCAATGGCGGCAAAGGTGGTATCCCCACCGAAAAGACTTTGCTGGCTGTTACCCTTATCGCTCTGTACTCTTGTGCCATAGCGAACAAGATTCTCAATAAAGGTAGATTCCTTGCCATCGTTGGCAAAAAATTGATGACGCTTGATACCAAAGCAGTCGAGGGCTCCGGCAAGAGCAAGGCACTCAAGGTTCTTCTTGTTTACGCTCTGCAGGTTTACTCGCTCCACAAAGTTGAAAATATCGGTGAATTTTCCGCCCTCCTTTCGCGCATCCACAATGCTTTGAACGGCTGCCTCACCAACTCCTTTTATGGCACCAAGCCCAAATCGGATATTGCTCTCGGCATCAACGGTAAACTTATAGGCACTAGCATTTACGTTGGGTCCCAATACCATTTTGCCCATGCGCTTGCACTCGTCCATAAAGATGGTGATCTTCTTGATGTCGGAGAGATTTCGGCTGAGTACCGCGGCCATGAACTCCGATGGGTAGTGCGCCTTGAGGTATGCTGTTTGATAGGCAACATAGGCATAGCAGGTGGAGTGGCTTTTGTTGAAGGCGTACTGGGCAAAGGCTTCCCAGTCGACCCAGATTTTTTCCAAAATCTTCTTGTCGTGACCCTTTTCTGCGCCACCCGCTAGGAATTTCTCCTTTAACTCGTCCATCATGGCCTTGATCTTTTTTCCCATGGCCTTTCGGAGCGAGTCTGCCTGACCCTTTGTAAAGCCCGCAATCTTCTGCGACAAAAGCATCACCTGTTCTTGGTATACGGTAATTCCGTAGGTGTCTTTTAAGAACTCCTCCATTTCGGGGAGGTCGTAATCAATCTTCTTTCGGCCATGTTTTCGCTCGATAAAGTCAGGGATGTATTCAAGAGGCCCTGGCCTGTATAGAGCATTCATGGCAATGAGATCCTCAAAGCGGTTTGGCTTAAGTGCTCGGAGGTATTTCTTCATGCCGGGCGACTCAAACTGGAAAAGCGCTGTGGTTTCTCCACGTGCAAAGAGCTCAAATGTTTCCTGATCGTCGATGGGAAGATTGTCGATGTCGATGTCAACGCCCTTCGACTCCTTGGCATACTCAATGGCATCCTTAATGATGGAGAGTGTTTTCAACCCAAGGAAGTCCATTTTTAGCAGGCCTACGTCCTCCACGTGCTTGCCATCGAACTGGGTCACCACCAACTCCGTCTCCTTGTTGGTGCTGATTGGAATATCCTCCTCGAGGTCGTTTTTCCCAATAATAATGCCACAGGCATGAAGGCCAGTTTGTCGCACTGATCCTTCTAACACTTCTGCAAAGCGCAGGGTATCCATCACCAGCTGCACTCCGCTATTTTTTGCTTCGAGTAATTCAGGCACCTCATCGTAGGCCTTTGCCAGCGTTGTACCCGGCCTTTCAGGAACCAACTTCGAGAGTCTATCTGCTTCTGAAAGGGGCAACTTTAGCACTCGGGCTACGTCGCGAATGGCCATCTTGGCAGCCATGGTTCCAAAGGTGATGATGTGGGCAACCCTCTTTTTACCATATTTTTCCACCACCCACTTGAGCACCTTTTCACGTCCGTCTTCGTCGAAGTCGATGTCTATATCGGGCATGGATACGCGCTCCGGGTTAAGGAACCTTTCAAACAGCAGGTCATACTTTATGGGGTCGATGTCGGTAATGCGGAGGCAGTAAGCAACCGTAGAGCCAGCAGCAGAACCGCGCCCGGGGCCAACCGATACGCCCATTTCGCGTGCAGCCTTAATGAAGTCCCATGTAATAAGGAAGTAGGAGGGGAAACCCATTCGCTCGATGGTTTCGAGTTCAAACTCCACGCGCTCCTTTATTTCTCCTTCAAATTTATCGCCCCACCGCTTTTTTGCTCCCTCATAGGTAATCGTTCTGAGATAATCCATCTCGCTTGAATACTCATTAGGAATTGGGAAAATGGGCATAATGGGCTTTTGGTTGAGGCCGTATGACTCCACCTTATCGGCAATCTCCAGCGTGTTTTCAATGGCCTCCTGGTAGTCGGGGAAGAGTTGTGCCATTTCGTCACCCGACTTAAAGTATTCCTGCTTGGTGTAGCGCATGCGGTCGGGATCGTCCAGATCCTTGCCTGTATTCAGGCAGATGAGCAAGTCGTGAGCGTCGGCGTCGCTGTCTTTGATGAAGTGAACGTCGTTGGTAGCGATGCACTTGATGCCCATTTTCTTACCCAGGTCGATGAGCGTTTTGTTCACCAACAGCTGGTTTTGGAAAACCTCATTGTCGATTTTTGGATTTCCCGACCGGTGGAGCTGCAGCTCGAGGTAGAAGTTGTCGCCAAATATTTCGCGATACTCATTGATGATGCGCTCAGCCTCCTCTGGCCCTTGATTCATTATGGCTTGGGGAATTTCGCCACCAAGACAGGCACTTGAGGCAATGATACCTTTGTTATATTTCCGCAGCAGCTCCTTGTCAATTCTTGGTTTGTAGTAGAAACCTTCGGTCCAGGAGTAGGAGATAAGCTTGGCTAGATTGTGGTAACCTTCGTAGTTTTGGGCAAGAAGAATTAGGTGGTTTCCCGCACGGTCGTCCTTGTCGGACCGGTCAAAGCGCGTATTCTTCGATACGTAAGTCTCGCAACCAAGAATAGGTTTTATTCCTGCCTCCTTAGCCTTCTTGTGGAAAATTTTAACGCCAAACATGTTGCCGTGGTCGGTGATGGCGCACGCAGGCATTTCGTACTCCTTGGCTCTTTTAATGAGCCCTCCAACGCTGGAAGCACCATCGAGAATTGAATATTGGGTGTGAACGTGGAGGTGAACAAATTTCTTCATCAGAAAGGGCTTGTATATTGTGAGTTGTCGTTTTTTATAAGCGGGAATTACCAGCCTTTAAAGTTACAGCTTACTCGTGGTGTTAGCCCCTACAAAAGTGAAAAGTTGTCAACATATTTTCAATAGGGGCCTAGCGCTGCGTGGCTGCGGTGTGTAGAGGAGTACAGAAAAATAGCAATCAGAATATTAGCATGTTCGGTAAAAAGCTGTATCTTTGCCGCGCTAAATTATATAGGTTTAACAAAGGATAATTAATTCCTATGCCAGTAAAAATCAGACTTCAGCGTTTTGGACGCAAAGGGTATGCTTACTACCACGTAGTGGTAGCGGATAGCAGGGCGCCACGGGATGGTAAATTCATTGAAAGGATTGGTACTTACAATCCTAATACTAATCCTGCTACTATTGACCTTAATTTTGAAAAGGCATTAGACTGGCTTAACAAGGGCGCTCAACCCACCGACACATGTAGAGCAATGTTGCGCTACAGAGGTGTAATGTTAAAAAAGCACCTTCTCGAAGGTGTGAAGAAAGGGGCATTTACCCTGGAAGTTGCCGATCAGCGGTTCCAGGAGTGGATCACGAAGAAGGAGGTAGCAATTAATTCCAAGGTAGAAAGTCTTTCTAGCAAGGAAGCTGCCGACATCAAGACTCGGCTTGACGCCGAAAGTAAAGTTCGTGAGGCTAAAGCTGCTGCTGTTGCTAAAAAGCGTGCTGCTATGGCCGCTAAGAATGCACCTGCTGCAGAAGAGGCTCCAGGAGCACCTGCTGAGGAAGCTGCCGCCGAAGGCGAAGCTCCTGCAGAAGCTTAATTGCCCTGCATCTCCAATGGTTGAGGCGCGAAGATTATATGTAGGTCGAATTGCCAAAGAGTTTGGTACAAACGGCGAGCTGCAGCTCAATCTCTCTCCAGAATATTCCATTGAAGAAAATTTTTCGGAACCGGTATTTGTCGAAATCGACGGAATATCGGTTCCGCTTTTTTTTAAGTCATCACGGCCAAAGGGTCGGGCGAAGGCCGTAGTGGTTTTCGACGACTTTGAATCTACCAAGGCTGCTGCTCAACTCATCGGACTGAAGCTGTATGCGGAAGGAGAAGAGAGCGAGGTTGAGGAGGATGAAGACGATATGTCGTCATTTATTGGCTTCACCGTTATCGACACCACAAAGGGCACCCTTGGTCTAATTACCGACTTTTTAGATTATCCGGGCAATCCTCTTTTTGCCATTGATTATAACGGCGTTGAGGTTCTAATCCCCGTGAACGACGACCTGATTGTTAAGGTGTCGGAAAAGAAGCGCGTGCTTACGGTCGACCTTCCGGATGGCCTGCTTGACCTCTTTACCGAATAGCTAATTGCGGTAAGACACCATTTTTTTCTTCCAATCTTCGGGGACTTCAACTGCCGTATTGGCTGAGGGATCAAAAGCTACCAGCACACTTTTTGATTTGCAGTGCACCTCTTGCGATTCTTCGTTTACAATTAACTGCTCCATATCGAAGCTCTTGTTTCCAAATCGGGTAATGGTGGTTTCTACCACCACCTTCGATTCGAGAAG
>DATKVT010000065.1 GCA_035529935.1 Williamwhitmania sp.
AGAGAGGGTATGAGGCGATGCTTGGATACTACGAGAAAATTGCGCCACATCTTAATGAACCGCTGTATACGAGACCCGTACGTACAGTGGTGTGAGAGGCTCTCCCCGTCAGCTTAGCTGGCGGGGCGGTCTACTCGATTATGCAACGTTAATTTTATTAATCTGTTTTAAATACCAAGTCCTTGTTTGTCCATCCTCAGCAACATCAGAATAAACTTCGGCAGCAACTATATCTCCTTTATTAACTGACTTATCACTTATTAATTTTCGCCCAGTATCATCAATATCAACCCAAACAAATAGATTTGTTCCTAATTGTGCATTTGTTCCAAGTTCTGTCAACTCTATTTCTTCTGAATCTAAATCAGTTACTTTAAAGAAATTGTATTTAGTAACTCTTTTTACTCCAGGAGCTTGTACAGTAGAAAATTGCAATAAATGTGAAAACATATTTTTCTGTTTCCACACAATCTCTTCAAAATTTCTCGTGTTTTCTTGTTTGTATAATTCATCCAATAAGTCAGTAAAATCGTTAGGGTCGAGATTAGTTGCAATATTGGTTTTAAGAACAGTTTTTAAGTTATTTAATGACTTTATTGAATCCGCTTTAATTTCAGAAACTGCCTTTTGTTTAAAATCCTGATTATAATGCAAACAGTCATTTCGTATTCCTCTAATCTCGTCCAATAAATCATAAGTTGCTTGATTTATTATCCCCTCGCTTAATTGCATTTTCAGTCGATTAAACTGACTAACATCATATTGCTGTCCTCGTCGACTCCCACTTGCATGCGTATCTGTGATGTGTAAGGGTTTATTATGCTTGATAGATAAGTATTTTGAAAAATCTTCCGATGATACTCCAACAAGAGCAATACAACTTGTATAAAATCCAAGTTCATATAGACTTTCTGCTTCTTTAATCAGTTTGATGAAATCACCTATTTCTTTCAAATAATGGATTTCCTCTATTTCCCATTTTCTCTCAACAAAGGAATTTAAATTTGAATCAAACCAATCCTTTAATACTTTTTTATAAGCTTCTTTATCTCTGTTTTCATGTTGAACTCTCTCAGAGCTATCAACAGTTTGATAATTGAATTTGTGAAAGTTTATATACATAATCTATGGTTTTATATCCTTGGTGCGGACGTTTTTTTTAATGTTGCATAACGTTTGCTGCTAAAAAACGGCGGGGAGTTCGAAGCAGCAATCTTGTCCCTCGTTAAAGTTAAAACTTTTATTGTAATTAAAAACTTATCTGCGCATCAGCCCCGATGGGTTTTAGCAGCTGTTAGTGGCTGCCCTTTTATCTGAATTCATTTTGCTCTTTCATTCTGGTTGCTTTAAGGGAAATATATAGGTTTTACATCTTTTCTTGAGAAGTTCTCATCAATACTCAATACCAATAAAACACCCAAACGATATTTTAAATTGTTTCCAAATGAATTATTTGTATTAGTATACGCAGCTAATTTCTTCTTGTCGAATTCAGTATTTATTAGCGCTTTTTTTGCCTCAATAATTAATAAATTATGACTGTTTGTTCCTCGTTTATGAACTATAATATCTGGGAAGAAATTTCTATGAAAAATACTGATATACATATTTAAATCTTTGTCTTCCATCCAACCGTCATTTGGAATTTTTGTAATTGATTTCTTTCGATATCTCAATTCCTCTGTAACTAATTCATGTATTTGCTTCTTAAAATTCCCATCTTCATTTTCATTATCTCTGTCGTATTCGCAATCTACATCATAATCAGGAAACAGTTCTTGTATGTATTCTGCAAGTTTATGAGTAATACTTCTTTCATGAACTCCATTTTTCAATAAATACCAATCTCTAACATAAAGCTTATCAAGAGCTTTATTTAGCCTGTCTTTAATTTCTTTGTTGGATATTATTCCCATTTTATTATCTATTCTTGAAACCTAATACAGTTTCGTGATTTCTAGGGTTGCCACTAACTCGTTTATAACCCCACCTTTGGTGGGGTTATCCCTACCAATTTGGGTGGATAACCACACCTTTTGGTGTGGTTTATTTTTTATCGAATGTATAACATATTTCACAGATAGTCAACATAAGTCTCATTTTTTCAAGATACTTATCCAGTTAATGTTTGTCTGCCGCAGCAGTTTTACTGCTCCAGTGCCCGCCCAATTCTTGAAAATGGTGCAGCTCTACCTCCTAAACCCCACCACGGTAATATCGTCCACCTGGGCATAGCTGCCCATCCAGCGGCTTAGGGCATCGTTTAGCAGGGCGTGCTGCTGCTCAATGGGTTTGGTGGCAATGGAGGCCAGCAGCTGCTTCAGATTTTTCGACATATACTTTCGGCCGTTGTCCCCGCCGGTTTGGTCGGCAAAGCCATCGGAGTAGAGGTAAATGGTGTCGCTCGGTGCAAGGGCCACGGTGTGGTTGGTGAAGCTGGCCTCCTCGCGTGGGTGTATGCCAATGGGCATCCGGTCGGCCTTCACCTCGAGTATCTCGCCATTGCGGATAACTACCAGCGAGTTGTAAGCCCCGGCGTAGTGGAGCTCCTCGGTTCCCTCTTTTATTGTAATCAGGGCTATGTCCATACCGTCGCGGGCGGTAACCTCGCGCTCGTTCTGCCGGAGCGCCAGCTTTACGCGGGTGCGCAGCTCGTTGAGCACCTCGGCGGGTGAGCAGTGGCACGCTTGTCCCACAATTTCGTTGAGCAGCGTAATACCCAGCAGGCTCATAAAGGCGCCGGGTACGCCATGGCCGGTGCAGTCGGCCACGGCAAGGTAGGTGGTTTGGTCCACCGTTTTGCACCAGTAAAAGTCGCCGCTCACAATATCCTTGGGGTGGAAAAACACAAAGTGGGAGGGAATCTGCTCCTTCAGCAGCTGCGCCGATGGGAGAAGGGCGAGCTGTATCTGGCGGGCGTAGTTTATGCTATCCACAATGTCCTTGTTCTGCTTGGCAATCTGGTCGCGCTGGAAGGTAACGGTGTCGCGCTGCGCTTCAATCTCCTCCTTTTGGGCGTTCACCTCCTCGTGCAGCTCCTTGAGCTTGGCGTAGCTCTCGGCCAGCTCCCGGTTCTTCTCCTCAATCTGGTGCTCGTAGCTTTGCCCAATGCGCCGCGCAATAAAGGAGGCGGCAAAGGCGAGTATGAGGCCAAGGATAAGCGAACCCCATATGTAGTTGCGCCGAATCATGGCCAGCTCGTTTCGCATCAGGTTAATGTTCTGGTGGGCGGCAATGCGCCACGGTGTTCCCTTAACCCGCTCCAGGTAGGCAATGTCGGTGCGCATCTTCCCCTGGGTGAATATTCCGGCAATGGGGCCCGGCGTTTTCATCTCCACGGCGGCAGCCACGTTTTTTCGGTTATCAATGTCGAAGGTGAAGTCGGACGGAATCATGAGCCCCACCATTTTGGCGTCGGGGTGGCACACCAGCTTCTCCTTTTGCGTATCGAACATGCAGAGAAAGCCGCGGTCGAACTCCGTTCCCTGAATGGTTTGCTGGAATCGCTTCTGCACGGTGTCCATGGGCATGCCGTTGGCCAGCTCGCTCTCCAGGAGCCGCGCCGTGCTTTGCGCCTGCCGCTTGTTTACGTCGAGCTGCAGGTTCACATACTTGTTCTCAATGTAGCGAAGGGAAATATTTATTCCGGTAAATCCGACAATAAACACCACGAATCCTACACCCAGAAAGGTGTAGAGGTAGAGTAGGGTTTTGCGTTTCATAGGCCAGTATTTAGTACACCCAATATCCATCAAATATGGGAGAAACGCAACAGCGGCTGCTTTGTTAAGCTGCTTATGCTCTACACAATGCCAATTGCGGTGTTGGTATTGTTTTTTAAACGCCTATTTTTGGCTCTGATTACCTGCTTTTGATGCTGGTTCTTTGGAGGTGGTCTCTTTAGCAGTTGCACAATCCGTTGTGTTTAATGTTTATATTGCATTATTCAACAATTTACTTTTCTGCAAGTGGTGGAAAGGTAGTTAAAGTAAGATATAGGGAAAAGCGGTATGGGAATGAGGAGGCTTATGGGCATAGTGGTAGCATTACTGATTATGTTTTCGGTTGATGCGCGTGCGTCATCGAATACGGCGGTTTTATCGAATTATCGCTGCATTCTATACAGCAGCTATGTAAGCGGCAAGGTAACCGATTGGGGCGAGCTGCTGCCAGCAATGGAAAAATCGTTTCAGGCAAACGGAAGCGACCATTTGCTGCTGGAAATAGCGCGTACCCATTACGGGTTGGTGGCCTTTCTTATTAATAACGATAGGGAGAATGAGTCGGAGGTTTACCTGAAGCAAGGATTGGCGGAGGTGGAGCAGCTGCTTACCCGCAACCCGTCCAACGCTGAGGCGCTGGCGCTAAAGGCTTCGTTCACCGCATTTCGCATTGCCATAAGCCCTTACCTTGGACCTTTTCTGGGCCCTCGCAGCTTGGGGTATATCGACGAGGCCATGAAGCTCGATGGCAAGAATCCATACGTGCTCATCGATAAGGCCAATGCAAAGCAGTTTACCCCGGGAATATTTGGCGGTGACCTAGATGAGGCGGTAGGTTACTACAAGCAATCCATTGCCGCCTTCGAGCGGATGGACCCTTCGGAGTGTCGATGGGTTTACCTTAATGCGCTGGCAAACCTTGGCACCTGCTACGAAAAGTTGGGACAGTATGTCAACGCGGAGGCCACCTACCGTAAGGCACTTGCCGTAGCTCCCAACTTCGACTGGGTTAAGAATTTTCTGTTACCCAAGCTGCAAAAGAAGCTGGCAAATAGGTAGAGTCCAATTTGAAATGTGAAGCCGCACCATGTTAAATATCAGTTAAAAACATATTTATTGGTGTAGTTTAAAGTGAACATTACTACTTTTGAACCGTTTAAGAGGCATATCAACTTGTTATGGTGATTAAAAGAGTTTTGCTCAGTGTAATGGTTTCGCTGCTGCTGCTGGTTTCGGCAAGCGGGGTTACCGTTGTGCAGCATTACTGCCACGGCAGGCTTATGGCTGAGTCCTTATATAAAACTCCTCCTCAATGCTGCGGCGATAGCTGTCCTTACTGCAGCGATAAGGTGGTTTCCTTGCGGCTATCCGATTCTTTCCAACTTTCGGCCAACTATGTTGATTTTGGCAACAGCTGGTTGGTGGCTATTCCTCAATACTTTATTAGCGACGAAGGTCAGCCACTATTTGCATTCAACAGCTTAACTATTTCATCCAAGGAGAGCCCCCCGCTGATTGTTTCTCAACCAGCACTTTCTAAAATTCAGGTTTATCGCATTTGATTTCTTGTTGTAATTCAGGTGTTGTGGCTTAACGTGCCCTGCTGCCATTTATTGGCGTTGCATGTGCGTTAAGGTTGCTACCCGCTTTTAACTTCCAACTTTCTGCCTGTAGGGCAGAGCGGTTGCGTCGTTCGTGAAGCTTGGTTTTTACCTTGAAACAACATGAAATGAGATATATTATTGATTTCTTTTTGAAGAACAGGTTGGTGACCTTTCTGTTGCTGGCGTTGTTTATGGCGTGGGGTGTTTCGGTGGCTCCCTTTAACTGGAACTTTTCGCTCCTGCCACGCAATCCGGTGCCGGTGGATGCCATTCCCGATATTGGTGAGAACCAACAGATAGTGGCTACCGAGTGGATGGGGCGTTCGCCACGGGATAT
This sequence comes from Williamwhitmania sp., assembly GCA_035529935.1. Classification (NCBI taxonomy): domain Bacteria; kingdom Pseudomonadati; phylum Bacteroidota; class Bacteroidia; order Bacteroidales; family Williamwhitmaniaceae; genus Williamwhitmania; species Williamwhitmania sp. The sequence goes on from DATKVT010000065.1 coordinate 5,664, forward strand.
ACAGGAGCAGATAACCTATCCGCTCACCACCTCACTACTTGGCATTCCGGGGGTTAAAACCATCCGCAGCACCTCCATGTTTGGCATGTCGTTTATCTACATCATTTTCAACGACGATGTCGAGTTTTACTGGAGCCGTTCCCGCATTCTGGAGAAGCTGAGCTCGCTTCCGGCAGGAACATTGCCCGATGGGGTTAAACCCAGCCTAGGGCCCGATGCCACAGCGCTAGGGCAGGTCTACTGGTACACGCTGGAAGGGCGAAACCCCAAGACGGGAAAACCAACGGGCGGCTGGAATCCGGAAGAGCTTAGAACCATTCAGGACTATACCGTAAAGTATGGCTTAGCCACCGCCGAAGGGGTTTCGGAGGTAGCTTCGGTTGGAGGCTTTGTAAAGGAGTATCAGGTCGACATCAATCCTAATGCGCTCAAGGCTTACCAGATTTCGGTAATGGATGTGATGAAGGCGGTGCAGAACTGCAACCTCGACGTTGGTGCCGAAACGGTGGAGCTCAACAGGGTGGAGTATGTGGTACGGGGCCTTGGGTATATTAAGTCGCTTTCCGACCTAGAGGAGGCGGTGGTGGCGCTGCACAACGGTGTTCCCGTTCGCATAAAGGATGTGGCCCACGTGACGTTTGGACCTGCTACCCGCCGTGGTGGCTTGGACAAGGGGGGCGTAGAGGCAGTGGGTGGTGTTGTTGTTGCTCGCTATGGTTCCAATCCGCTGGAGGTTATCTCCAACGTTAAAAAGAAAATTGCGGAGATGGAGCCGGGATTGCCATCAAAGAAGCTGGCCGATGGTACCATCTCCAAGGTTACCGTGGTTCCCTTTTACGACAGAACTGGCCTAATCAAGGAGACCATTGGCACGCTGGAATCGGCCCTCTCACACGAAATTCTCATAAGCATCATAGTTATTATTGTGCTTGTGCTCAATTTGCGGGCATCCCTCATTATTTCAGGTTTGCTCCCCATTGCGGTGCTGATCACTTTTATTGCCATGCGCTACTTTGGGGTGGATGCCAACATTGTGGCCCTGTCGGGTATTGCCATTGCCATTGGCGTAATGGTGGATGTGGGCATTGTCTTCGTCGAGAATATTCTGCGGCATCTGGAGATGCCCGAAAATGTAAATGCCAAGGGAGACATGCTCCGGCTTATTATTGCCGGAGCCACAAGTGAAGTATCCTCGGCCATCACCACAGCCTTGGCTACCACGGTGGTGAGCTTCCTTCCCGTTTTTGCCATGCAGGCTGCGGAGGGGAAGATGTTCCGACCGTTGGCTTTCACAAAAACTTTTGCCCTGCTTGCCTCCTTTATGCTCGGAGTGGTGGTGCTACCTGCGCTAGCGCAGCTGGTCTTCTCAATCCGATTGGATACCAAAAAAGTTAAGATTGTTTGGAATGGCTTTTTACTCCTGCTGGGAGCATTCTTTACAATTTACTGGGGTAGCTGGGTTGCCCTGGCACTGGTTGCCTTTGGCGTGAATAACCTATTGGAAAACCGTTGGCCCATACGTTACAAAAAAGTTCCCGAGTGGCTAAACTACGGCATTGTTCTCGCCATTGCCATATACTACCTAACCATTGAATGGTTGCCGCTGGGTGCAAACATCAGCGCGTTTGGAAACTTCCTGTTTGTGTCGTTGCTGGTGGGCTCAATATTAACCATCCTTATGCTGATGGTTCACTACTACGAGCCCGTGCTTCGCTGGTGCCTTGCCAACAAAAAGAAGTTTTTGATGATCCCAGTATCTACCGTCATTTTTGGACTACTGATATGGCTCGGTTTTAATAGAATATTTGGCTTTGTTGCCAATGGGACAGAGCATGTTGGGGTAAATTTGCGAACCACCTGGCTGTGGACCAAAACAGACAAACTTTTTCCGGGCATAGGCAAGGAGTTTATGCCATCATTGGATGAAGGTTCGTTCCTGCTGATGCCATCGAGCATGCCGCACGCCGGGGTTGAGCAAAACTTACATTACATAGAGAAGTTGGATAAGCGTCTGTCCACAATCCCCGAAGTGGATATGGCTGTTGGAAAGTGGGGCCGAGTAAACTCTGCGCTCGATCCGGCCAACATTCAGATGTTCGAGAATGTGATAAACTACAAGCCCGAATATGTCCTCGATGAGGATGGCCATCGGATGCGCTTTAAGGTGGATGATAACGGAAGCTTTGTGCTGCGCGACGGCTCAACCTACAACCCTGCCCAAGGCTTTAAAAAGGTTGATGCCAGCAAGCTGATTCCCGACCCTCATGGGGAGTATTTCAGGCAGTGGCGATCTACCATTAAGTCACCCGACGATATATGGAAGGAGATAGTGAAGGTATCGCAGCTGCCCGGGTTAACCTCGGCACCAAAGCTTCAGCCCATACAAACGCGTCTGGTTATGCTCTCTACGGGAATGAGGGCACCCATGGGCATTAAGGTTTTTGGACCCGATGTAGAGACCATTGAGAAGGTGGGCATTGAGTTGGGCGATTTGCTGAAGCAGGTTCCTTCGGTAGAACCATCGTCGGTGTTTGCCGAGCGGGGTGTAGGGGCTCCCTACCTGATAATTAAGTTGAACAGGGCAGCTTTGGCGCGCTATGGTCTTACGGTGAAGGAGGTTCAGAATGTGATTAGCGTTGCCGTTGGCGGAATGGAGCTAACCAGAACTGTGGAGGGACGGGAGCGCTTTGCAGTGCGTGTGCGCTATGCACGTGAGCAGAGAAGCACTCCCAATGAGCTGCAAAATATTTTGGTTCCAACCATGCTTGGCCCGCAGGTTCCGCTGGGTGAGCTGGCCGATATTGAATACCAGCGCGGAGCCCAGATGATTCGGAGCGAGAACACGTTTCTTACAAGCTATGTAACCTTCGATAAAAAACCGGGCGGTGCCGAAGTAGATGTGGTGGAGGACGCTCAGCGATTTCTTAAGCAGAAAATTGCCGACGGAACGCTAGTTCTTCCAGCAGGGGTTTCCTATAAGTTTGCCGGGAACTATGAGCAGGAGCAGCGTGCCTCCAAGCGGCTGGAGCTGGTAATACCAATTAGCTTGCTGCTTGTATTCCTACTCCTCTTCTTTCAGTTCAAAACGATTACGGCTTCGGCCATTCACTTCTCTGGCGTATTTGTTGCTTTTGCTGGAGGGTTTATTATGCTGTGGCTCTACGGGCAGGGGTGGTTTATGAACTTCTCCATCGCGGGCAGTAACATGCGCGATCTGTTCCAGATGCACCCCATCAACCTAAGCGTTGCGGTATGGGTTGGTTTTATTGCCCTCTTTGGCATTGCCACCGACGATGGGGTAATCATGGGAACCTACATTCATCAGGTTTTTGAGAAACGCAATCCGGCTACTGTCCACGATGTTCGTGAGGCAGTGGTGGAGGCTGGGAAGAAGAGGGTTCGTCCAGCCATGATGACAACGGCGGTTGCGGTTATTGCCCTTCTTCCGGTGCTAACCTCTACGGGTAAAGGGGCCGATATCATGGTTCCAATGGCCATACCAACTTTTGGGGGCATGGTTATTCAGCTTATGACAATGTATGTGGTGCCGGTACTGCAAAGTCTGTGGCGCGAAGGTGCCGTAAAGCGCTCTCTTCGGCAGAATGCAGTGGAGATAGGGAAGCAATCATAAATTATTGAAGTATGAAGACTTTACAGCTTTTCAAACATATGGGCAATAGGGCAGGTGTCCTGTTTCTCCTGCTATTTGGCACTATTTCAGTAGGTGCCAACGCTCAAGTTTCAGACTCCTTGAGTGCTTACCTACAGCTTGCCGCCCAAAATAACCCGATGTTGAAATCTCGGTTTATGCAGTATTCCGCTGCGCTGGAAAGGGTGCCGCAGGTGGGGGCGCTTCCCGACCCGCAGCTAACCTTTAGCGCATACGTAAAGCCCATGGAACTAATGGGCGGAAACCAGGTTGCCACCATTCAACTCATGCAGATGTTTCCTTGGTTTGGGACGTTGGCTGCGGCGCGCGATGAGATGTCGATGATGGCAAAAGCCAAGCTGCAGCAGGTTGAGTTGGAAAAGCAGCAGCTGTTCTTTGGGGTAAAGCAGCAGTGGTTTGCCCTCTACCTCAACAAGGAGAATATACGGGTTACCGAACAGAGTATTGCACTTTTAAAGGTGCTTGAAAATATTGTGCTTGCTCAGTATTCAACGGGTGGCGGAGCTCCAGCTAGCTCCACTTCATCTATGGAAAAAGGCACCGCCTCTTCAAGTGTGGGTGGTACGATGAGTGGGGCAATGAATGGTGGTGCACCTAAGGGAAACTCTACAGTTATGGCCGCTTCCGCCGGGGGAGGCATGGGGTCGGGCACAAGCCTAGCCGACCTACTTAGCATTAGGATACAGCTGAAGGATTTGGAGAATAGGCTGCTGCTCTACACCGATAGGCAAAATACGCTCACGGTAAAGTTTAACTCCCTCCTCAATAGGGAATCGGATACCCCCGTAGCTCTGCCCGATACGGTGCTCGCCATGAGCACAAAGGTGAGCATGGATGCACTGCTCGATACCATTTTAGCCAATAACCCCATGGTTAGAATGTTTTCTGCCGAAGGGGAGAGCTACGGAGCCATGGCAAAAAAGGCATCACGAATGGGTTACCCCATGGTTGGGCTAGGCTTCAGCTACATGGTTATCAATCCTCGTAGCGGTAACGCATCACCCATGAATGGTAACGACATGGTGATGCCCATGGTATCGGTTACCCTTCCCATCTACCGAAAAAAGTATGGAGCCATGCGCCGCGAGGCCGAGTTGCTGCAGCAGTCTGCTACCGATGCCACCGATGATGCACGAAACAAGCTTACTGCAGAATTTGCCCAGGCAAAGGAGATGTTCAGTGACGCCAATCGCAGGGTGACGCTGAATGAGGAGCAGGCAACCCTCGCTGGGCAAACGCTCAACCTATTGCTGGCCGGGTATTCTGTATCTACCTCTACTCTTAACGATGTGCTTCGTATGGAGCAGCAGCTCCTCGATTACCGGTTTGCCACCGTTCAAGCCGTTGTCGATCAGCAGCTGGCCGTGGCAATGCTTGAAAAGCTTGCTGCACAGCCGTTTTATGAATCAAAGGATGCTAGTCGCTAGCGTTGGATAATGCAACAATTGAAACTACTGTTATGAAGACGATTCTTTCAAACAAGTATATTAGAGCAACCCTGCTGGTGGTTGCCGGAATTTTTGCGGGATGGCTGTTCTTTTCAGGCCCTTCGCATGAGCATAAAGCTGCTGCCGTATCGGCAGTAGATACCGTAAAGAAAACTATCTGGACTTGTGCCATGCACCCTCAGATTAGGGAGGAAAAACCGGGCAAGTGCCCAATTTGTGGTATGGAGCTTATTCCACTAGAGCAAAACTCCGTGGCTATTGATCCCAACGCAATTAGCCTTTCGGCCGATGCTGCTGCGCTTGCCAATGTGGAAACGTCGGTTGTTACCAAAGGAGTGGCCACAAAGCAGTTGAGCCTTTACGGTAGCGTTGCTCCCGATGAGCAGCTGCTCCAAACTTTGCCGTCGCACGTTTCGGGACGTATTGAGAAGCTTTACGTTAACATTACCGGAGTGGTAATTAAGAAGGGGCAGGCCATTGCAGAGGTATATTCGCCTGAGCTTGTAACGGCCCAGCAAGAGCTGCTGGAGGCAGCAAAAATGGCATCATCCTACCCGGCTGCACTTCAGGCTGCCAAGGAAAAGCTCCTTCGGTGGAAGCTTACGACAGGCCAGATTGACAACATACTAAAAACGGGTTCTGTAAAAACCAACATTACCATTTACGCCTCGGCAGGTGGGGTGGTTGTCTCACGGCGAGTTAGCGAGGGCGACTACGTAAACGTTGGAAGTCCACTGTTTGATATTGCCGATTTAAGCCGCGTGTGGGCACTCTTCGATGCCTATGAACCCGATATTCCATGGATTCAAAAAGGCGATGTTGTCACCTTTTCGTTGCAATCCCTACCGGGGAGACAGCTTTCGGGAAAGGTGGACTTTATCGATCCCGTGGTTGACCCAACAACCCGAGTGGCTCATGTTCGGGTGAATGTGGATAACCGTTCGGGTATGCTTAAGCCGGGTATGTTTCTCAACGGTGAAATTAGTGGACGACTTCCGGGTAATGCCAAGGAAGTAATGGTTCCCGCATCGGCGGTGCTTTGGACAGGCCAACGCTCGTTGGTGTATGTGAAGCTGCCAGGGACAGAGGAACCCTCGTTTGTAATGCGGGAGGTGGTGTTGGGGGCCGACCTTGGAGGCGCTTATGTTATTGAGAAGGGCCTTTCGGCTGGAGAAGAGGTGGTTACCAATGGTGTGTTTAGCGTTGATGCTGCGGCTCAGCTGGCTGGCAAGCCAAGTATGATGAATCCGAAGGGCGGCAAAACGAATACTATGCCCGGAATGGATATGTCAGGTGATGCCAAATCGGATAGCCACTCTGAAAATCAACCAGTAGGCAATACTAACGAAAAGCCTGCCAAAACCACAGCAAGCATGGATTTTACCATGCAACTCAATACCGTATTTGACCAATATATTGTGTTAAAAAATGCGTTTGTGCAAAGCGATGTAAAAATGGCAAAACAAGCGGCTCAAAACGTACAGCAAGCCCTTTCGAAAGGCGATATGAAGTTCCTGACTGGAGATGCTCATTCTCAATGGATGTATATTTTGGGCAACCTTAATAAACAATTGAAAATCATGGTGTCATCTGGTAAGATTGAAGACCAGCGCATTGCTTTTTCAAATTTTAGCGACCAGTTCTATAAAGCAATAAAAACCTTTGGCCTAATGGGAAAAACTGCTTATTACCAATTTTGTCCCATGGCTTTCGGAAGTAAAGGTGCCTTCTGGCTAAGCGAGAAGAAGAGTATTGAAAACCCCTACTTTGGTGATGCCATGCTCACCTGTGGCGAAACGAAGGAGGTTATTAAGTAGATGAACAGGAATAGTATTTAAGTGTTTATAAATTAATGTTAACCTTTAATTCACAGATTATGAGAACAAAAGTGTTAAGTTTACTTTCATTGTTCGTGTTTGGAGCAATGACCGTTTTTGCTCAGAGCAAAACCGATAAGTTTAAAGTGTCCGGATCCTGCGATTTGTGCAAGACCCGCATCGAAAAGGCCGCCATGTCTGTTCCAGGGGTAACAAAGGCAACCTGGGATATGAAGTCCGAAATGATGGATGTTACCTTCGATAGCCAAAAGACTAGTGACGATAATATTCAAAAAGCAATTGCTGCCGTTGGTCACGACACCCCAAAGTATCGCGCCTCCGATGCAGTGTACGACAAGTTACCTGCCTGCTGTCATTACGATCGCACTCCGATGGAGACAAAGGCCATGGCCCCAATGAAAAAACATATGTAGAACCAATGGAGGTCTGTCGATAGGCAGACCTCTTTTTTTGACATTATTCACTATCTTTCTACCTCGTAAAAAGCATTCCACTATGAAAAAAATAGATACAAAGCAGCTGATATACGGATGTATGGGGCTTGGTGGCGGTTGGAACAGCAACGCCGTTACTGCTGCCGATGAGCAGCAGGCAGAGGCAGCCATTGAAGCCGCGCTAAGCGTTGGAATAACCATTTTCGATCATGCCGATATCTACACCAACGGGAAGGCGGAGGAGGTGTTTGGACGGGTATTGAAGCGCCGTCCCGAGCTGCGCTCAAAAATGGTGCTGCAGTCAAAAACTGGCATTTGCAAGGGCTGTGCTCCCGATGGAACCAACCTCTATAACCTTAGCCGTAGCTACATTATAGAACAGGTTGGAGTTATTCTCAAGCGCCTTTGCACCGACCATCTCGATACCCTGCTGCTGCACCGACCCGATGTGCTGATGAGAGGGGAAGAGGTGGCAGAGGTATTTACCTATCTTAAGGAGCAGGGAATGGTAAAACGGTTTGGCGTAAGCAACATGAGTGTTGGCCAAGTTACCTACCTGCAGCATTTCTGGACCGAACCGTTGGTGGCTAACCAGCTGCAGCTGAGCCTTGGACATACTATTGTGCTGGATCAGGCCGTTTCGGTGAACACCAGCTTGGTTGCGTTCGATGGTGGTATGGAGGGAATGCTGGAGTATGCCCAGCTGCACCACATGGCTATTCAGGCCTGGAGTGCGCTCGACAAGGGCATCTACACCACCGTTTCGCCTCAGCATACCCCTGTGCAGCGCGCAGCAGCAGAGATGGTTGCACAGCTAGCCCAAAAGTATGGTACTACCCCAACAGCCATTGTGCTTGCCTGGCTCATGATGATTCCCGGAAACGTACAACCCATAATTGGCACCACAAAGATTGACCGTATTCTTGCTTGTAATGGGGCAACCACTACCCAGCTTACCCGCGAGGAGTGGTATGGCCTTTGGATTGCAGCACGAGGACAGAAGCTACCATAAATTTTTTTGCTTAAAGGTTGCCAATGAAAAAAGTTTGCTACATTTGTTCGTAATTTAACGAACAGTTGGTGGATAAAAAAGATATAATTTCAGCAGAGCAGCAACGACTTGCCCGTTACGCCAAGGCCATGGGACATCCCATTCGCATGTACGTGCTGGAGCTGCTTTCGAAGCAAAACTGCTGCTATAGCGGTGACCTTTCGGAGGAGCTTCCCATTGTAAAGTCCACCCTTTCTCAACACTTGAAAGAGTTGAGAGATGCTGGCCTTATACAGGGTGAAATTGAGGCGCCGCGTATTCGTTACTGCATCCATAAGGAGAACTGGAAGGATGCTCAGGGGCTGTTTCGGAAATTCCTAAAGTTGTAAAATTTTTTAACTACCTAGTTCGTTGTTTTGCGAACTACGAAAAAAAAGGAGCCATGAACATTAAAGTATTGGGAAGCGGCTGTACCAAGTGCAAGGCGCTCGAAAAAGTTACCCGTGAAGCCGTTACCGCGATGGGCGTTAGCGCTGAGGTTGAAAAGGTTGAGGACATTCAGAAGATTATGGGTTACGGAGTGATGCGAACCCCCGCGTTGGTTATCAACGAAAAGGTGGTGCTCAGTGGTCGATTGCCCTCGCTATCGGAGATAAAGGAGATTATTTCGAAGAATCAGTAAATAACCTTGGGCATTTGGAGTGCATTGGTGGCTTCCATTGATGAAGTAATTTCTGGACCATTCAAGAGCAGTTTCTTTGCCCTAATTTTTAACCCAATTCCAAAATGAAAGCAACTAAATTAGTTCTATTTTTTGCTCTTATTGCCGCAGCTATTTCGAGCAATGGACAAAATGTAAAGAAGGCAGAACCAGCCAAAACACCTACCGTTGAGGCATACTACTTTCACTTTACAGCACGCTGTGCAACCTGCTTAGCCGTTGAAGCGCAGACCGAGGGAGACATCAATGCCCTTTACCCTGAATTGGTAAAAAATGGCACCATCACCTTTAAGTCCATCAATCTGGATGATGCTACAAGCAAAGCCTTGGCCAACAAGTTGAAGGTTACGGGGCAAACCCTACTTTTTGTGGCTGGAGGTCAGAAGGTGGATCTTACCAACGAAGGGTTTCTCTACGCGAAGTCGAATCCCGATAAGCTCAAGGAGATTATTAAGCAGAAGTTGGATGGAATGCTGAAATAGATTGGATATCCGCTATTAAAATTTTGATTTTCAGATTTATTAATCTTAAAATTCTCCAATAGCTCATGTCCGACATTCTAAATGGCATTCTGGATGGGAGCACGGCTCCTTGGCTATCGGCGCTGGTGCTTGGGTTGATGACCGCCATTAGCCCATGCCCGCTGGCAACCAACATAACAGCGGTGGGCTACATTGGTAAGGATTTGGAGAGTCGTAACCGGGTGTTCCTCAATGGGGTGTTTTACACGTTAGGCCGATCGATAACCTACACGGTTATTCCGCTCCTCATTTTTCTTGGCGCAAATCAGTTCCAATTCTCCGGTTTTTTTCAGCGGTATGGGGAGAAGTTTATTGGGCCTGTTCTCATCTTCATTGGGTTGCTGATGCTCGATGTTATTCACCTGTCGTTGAGGGGAACGGGACGCTATGCCGAAAAGCTTCAGAATAGAACCGCTTGGCGTTATTGGGATTCGCTGCTTCTTGGGGTTGTTTTTGCCCTTGCCTTTTGCCCGTATAGCGGGGTGCTCTACTTTGGCATGCTGGTGCCTATGACCGTCACCAGTGCCTCAGGACTTTTCCTCCCGCTCATTTTTGCCGTGGCCACAGGTATTCCTGTAATCGTTTTTGCGTGGATTCTCGCTTTTGCGGTTTCTGAGGTGGGAACGGTTTACCGGCGCATCAAAACTTTTGAGCTCTGGTTTAGACGTGTAGTAGCCCTTCTGTTTTTGGTGGTAGGTGTTTACTATATTTTGCATGCGTTCTGGGGTATTGGGTAACCTTTGCCCCACATAAAATATTGTGTTGAAATGAAAAAGAGTATTTGGGTTCCGGCTGCGCTGCTGCCGATTTGGTTTTTGGTCTACCACTATCTTCAGCCCGTAACCGATTGGCTTATCGATTCCGTGTTTGGAATGGAGAAGGGAACCCACCTGACTGAAACGCTTAGGTTTTTCATTTTCGAGTTGCCAAAGGTGCTGTTGCTGCTTACGCTCATCATCTTCTTTGTGGGCATTGTTCGTTCCTACTTTTCGGCAGAGCGAACGCGTAAAATTTTGGAGGGTAAGTCGGAGTTTACGGGAAATGTGCTGGCAGCTCTACTGGGTATTGTTACGCCATTTTGCTCCTGCTCGGCCATTCCGCTCTTTTTAGGTTTTGTGGAGTCGGGGGTACCGTTGGGTGTAACCTTTTCGTTTCTAATTGCGGCCCCTATGATTAACGAGGTGGCCGTGGTGCTGCTGTTTGGCCTGTTTGGCTGGAAGGTAGCTTTGATATACGTGGTTACCGGATTGGTAATTGCCATTGCTGCCGGATGGACCATTGGCAAGCTAAAGCTGGAGCGGTGGGTGCAGGATTGGGTTTTTCAAACTCGACTTGGCGAGATGAACGGGGAGGAGGAGGTAAACGGCCTATCGTCGCGTATTCGCTTTGGTTACGATGCCGTTCGCGAAATTGTGGGTAAGGTTTGGATATACGTTGCAATTGGCATAGGTGTTGGCGCGGCAGCGCATGGCTATGTGCCGGCCGATTTTATGGCTGCGCTCATGGGTAAGTCGGCTTGGTATAGCGTGCCGCTCTCCATACTCATTGGGGTGCCGCTCTACTCCAATGCTGCCGGGATAATCCCCATTGTGTCGGTGCTGCTCGAAAAGGGTGCCTCGCTGGGAACCTCCCTCGCCTTTATGATGTCGGTAATTGCGCTCTCCCTACCGGAGATGATAATCCTACGGAAGGTGCTCAAGCTCCCCTTTATTCTCACCTTTGCTGGAATTGTGGCCTTTGGCATAATGGTGGTGGGGTATCTGTTTAACTTTATCTTCTGAGTGATGGACAAGACAGTGACGAGCCCTATTAATTGGGGTTACAAAAAGGTCGGAAGTCCGGAGACCGGAGACCGAAGACCGAAGTTGTGTAGCAGCTATCTACCGCTTTAACACCTCCGTGCAACTCTGCGAAAACACGGTGTAACTCTGTGCAGCATGGGAAAAGGAACTAGAAATTAGAACCGACCGAAGGGAGCTCAGCGAAGCCAAATCTTGTCACGTCCTGAAAAATGTCTACACAAAAGATGTAGGAATGGTCGCGTAAGGGGCTTCCCCTTAGAGTTCATCCCCACGATCATATTGCTGAGCGGGAGTCAAGTTGCGGTTGTGGCAGCTGTGGCGATGGTTGCAAAGCATGTGGTTAGAGGTAAATAACTACAATGGTGTGAGTTTGGTTCTCTAAATATTTTGCGTTTATACCATAAGCAAGGAGAAATATTAGTGCAGAAACTTGCTAATCAATCATTTTACATACATTTCTTAAAATAAAATTGTTTTTTAAAAAAAGTATTACATTTGTAAGCGAATACTTACATACAAGATGAAGCAATCAACCGAAGTACGACAGACCCAAATAAAGCGCGCTGTGCTTGACATTATCCATTCCGATGGGTTACGGAATGTGTCAACTCGAATGCTATCCCAAAGGATTGGTATAAGTGAGGCTACAATATTTAGACATTTTGCATCTAAGCAGGATATCATCCTTTCCATTATTAGCGATGTGCAAAAGGATTTTATCGGCTCCTTGCGCACCATTGCCAATTCTAACATTGAACCGGAGAAACGCTTGGAGATGTTTATTTCACAAACAGTTAAGTACCTTGTAGACAACAGAGGCATCACCATGGTGCTTTTTTCTGGAGCGTTGAATAACAGCGACGCTGAGTTAAAAAGTAACCTACAGCAGATATTCAATAGCCAAAAAAACCTAGTAAGCAAAATATTTCTCGATGGCATTGCTATAGGCAAGTGGGACGATAGCATTCCTGTCGAGAATTTAGCCATGCTTTATATGGGGTTTCCTGTTTCGCTTAACATAGGTCTAATTCTAGGCGCTGGGGAATTTTGTGCTGAGAATATCTGCAGTCAGATGATGCAAATGTTGCAGAAAATTCTAACAAAATAATTCTTTTATCGTTGATGTAAGTAATCACTTACTATTGTATTTCAAAATGCTTAACTATTTTCACTTTAAGTAAAATCCTACGACTATGGAATCAAACGAAAAGCACCATCACCATCACGATGTAAGCGGCAAAAACCTTGGAATAACCATTGCGCTTAACATAGTGATAGCTGCTGTTGAAGCGGCTGGCGGGTTTATTTCGGGTAGCATGGCGCTGCTTAGCGATGCAACTCACAACTTCAGCGATGTGATTTCGTTGTTGGTGAGCTATATGGCTAACCGGCTTGCCAAGCGAGATGCAAGCCAAGCACAAACTTTCGGTTACAGACGCTCCGAGATATTTGCTGCATTTTTGAACTCTGCTACCTTGATTGTACTTGCCATTTTTATACTGGTGGAAGCAGTGAAACGGTTAATAATCCCAGCACCAATTTCCGCCGATTGGGTAATTTATCTTTCGCTGCTCAGCATTCTTGTTAATGGTGCCAGCGTTCTATTTATTAAGGGAGATACAGAGGATAATCTCAATATGAAATCGGCCTACCTGCACCTCTTCAGCGACATGCTTACCTCTATTGCTGTATTGGCAGGAGGTTTGGCCATGAAATACCTTCAGTGGTTTTGGGTCGACTCAGTTTTCTCTATTACAATTGCCATATACCTACTTTATCTCAGCTGGAATATTTTTAAAACTTCACTGAAGATGCTGATGCAGTTTACCCCACCTGGAATCAACTTGGAGCAAATTGTGTTGCAATTGGAGCAAATTTCCGGCGTGAAGAATATTCACCATGTCCACGTCTGGCAGCTCAGTGAGCACGAGATTATGTTTGAGGCGCATGTTGACTTACGAAATGATATATCAATTAGTGGATTCGAGAAGATCTTAGCTGTAATTCAGAAAACCCTATTCGGATTTGAAATAACTCATTGCACTATTCAGCCGGAGTTTGGGGTTGAGGACAGTAAGCATATAATTCACAACTAGCATTAATTGTTTTACTTAAACCTAGAAAAGATGAATAATTTGAAGGATTGGCTAATGGAAGTCGAAAACGCCGATACAAAAATGGCGAGTTCGCTACACACACTCTCTCAACTGAATTTCAGCAACTATGTATTGTTTCATACAAGGGAAATCAGTTAAACTAAGGAGGAACAACCATGTTTAAAAATGTACTCATTTTTCTATGCTTTCCCATGGTGTTGCATGCCCAAGACGTGCAGCACATAGCTCAGCTCTTCGATTCGCTCAAAACGCACCCAGCAACACAGGGTGATGAGATACGGATTGAACAGGCCCTTGCAGGGAAAACAATGGCTTACAGCAAGCTATACCCAAACATTAACCTCTTCGGGAGGTACGATTACGCATCATCTGCCACGGCCATGTTGCCGTTACCGCTAAATGAACTTTTTGCCTATAAGGCTGATCCAACCAAGGCTCAACCCTTTAGCGAAAACATCTACAGGGTTGGAGCGACGATTTCCATGCCCATTTTTGTAGCATCCATCTTTCCCATGGCTGCCAAGGCGAAAATGATGGCACGTTCCGCCAAGGACTTGAAAAACATCAATCTACTAAAAAACGAGGCGGTCATTGTTGGCGCCAACGCTAACCTGTTGTACATGCAGGCCTTGGATTCGGCATTGACGAAAAAAAGGAACTCCCTGCTAAAAACAAAGGAGTTTGTGGTCATCAAAACCAACAACGGACGTGCCCCTGAATCGGCGCTCCTGAACATAAACAACGGGATCAGCCAGATCGATATCATGAAAAACGACCTAGCATTGCAACGCGATGAGGTGGTAGCCGTTATCCAATCGCTGACGGGCGTTGCCTTAAATAGCCCGGTAACTATGGAGCAGGTTGGCACCTATAAAGATGGGAATATTAAAGCGCTTGATCCGTTACGTGAAAAAGCGGAAGCCGACCGGTTAGGATACAGGGCCGAAAAAGAAAAACTTTTGCCATCCCTAGTGCTGCAAGGCAGCTATAGCAACAATACGGCAAAATCGTACAATAATAATCAGCGTGTAAACAACGATTATACTGCCGTTGGGATCGTTTTACGAATCCCCCTGTTTGCCAAAGACCAGTATGCCCAAATAAAAAAGAGCAGGCTGGATTATGAAGCATCTAAGAACGACCTCGACCGAATGAGTCTGGAACTCTCGTCGCAGGCATCGCAGTTGCAAAGTAGCTTGCTGCTGCTTGATAATTCCATTCTACTGTACAAAACTAGCATCAAGGACAAGGAACAACTTTTAGGGATAGCGAAGGTCAGTTACCAGTCCGACCGATTGTCTATGGAAGATTACCTTAAATATGAGGACGATCTCGTCCTTGAACAATCGAAGCTGTTTAAGGCCCAAGCCCAGAAATGGCAAACACTGATGAAACTTAACGTAATTTATGGAAATAATATTGAGGAGGTAGTGAAATGAAAAAGAAAACGATAATCACCGTTGTCATAGTTGTTTTAATATTGGCAGGCGGTATTTTGGCCGTAAAAAGAGCCGAAAAGAGAGATGCTTCAGCACCCGTTGCAAAAACGTATGCCATGGTGGTATCCACCATGAAACCGGAACTGAAGGAAGTAACCCTTACCTTGCCCTACCTAGCTCTTGTTCAAAATGACGAAGATGTGGTGGTGGCATCCAAAATAGCAGCCCGTATCGAGTCTTTAAAGCCAAGCGGCACCGATGTATCCAAAGGTACTGTCATTGTAAGGCTCGATAATACCAGTATCGAAAGTGGGGTACAAAGTATCAAAGCCCAGATTTCTGCTGCTAGTACTGGTCTTAAAAACCTTCAGGCCACGCATAAGCGGACGCTCGAACTCCTGGCAGTGAAAGGTGCATCTATTGAGCAATCCGAAATGGAAGAGAGTAAAATTGCCGAAACGGAAGCGAAGATCGAAGCGTTGAACCAAAGCCTGAACGATATCAGAAACACCCAGTCTTACGCAACTATTACTGCACCTGTATCCGGCATAATTTCAAAAACAATGCTTAACGTTGGTGATATGGCTATGCCAGGTATGCCCATCGCCATTATCAGCTCCAACCGCGGCGCATACCTGAAACTTAGTGTACCGGCCGATCTGAAAGTTTATGGTGCAACCATCAATGGACAAAGCTATGATGCAATTGCGCTCAATAGCACTTTTAACAGCCTCGCAGAGTATAAAATCCAGGTAAAGAACCTTAACCTGATGACAGGCGAACGCGTGGAAGTAAATGTGATAGTGTACAACGGCAAAGCAGTGAAGCTACCCTTCGATGCTATTTTAAACCGAAATGGTAAGAGTTACGTGTTTGTTAAAAACAACGATAAGGCCGTGGCCACTGAGGTTTCTATCATCCAATCCGGCGAAGATGGCGCTGTGATAAGCAATAACGATCTTGCCGGGAAAGAAGTGGTGGTTGAAAAACAGGATATCCTGCTAAAACTTCTTTCAGGCGTTGCACTAAAAAGCAAGGAGGAATAAGCCATGTTTGATTATTTCTACAAGCGGCCATATCTGCTATATTCGCTGATATTTGCCTTCTTTATCATGGGGGTGATGGCGCTCGTCACACTGCCCAAAAATCTGTTCCCCGATTCTACCCCGCCCCAAGTCATTGTGATTACAAAGGTACCAGGAGCAACTGCACAGGTAGCTGCCAATACGGTTTCAAAACCGATTGAGCAGGAGATTGCCCGCTTAGGTTTGTTAACCGAGGTTAGCTCGGTGAACGTGGCCAACTTCTCTATCGTGAAGGCTGAGTTCAAGTATGAAAAAGGTCTCGATGCAGCAGCCGTTGACGTGGCCAACGCCCTTTCCATTGCCAAAGGAAACCTTCCGGCTGATGCCAATCCTGCCATCTATACCGCAGGAGACTTTACGCTACCGGTCGATGTGATTTCAGTTTCACCCAAAACTGACAGCGTAAACCTGGGCGACATCCGCAAAATGGTGGATGGCTTTATAAAACCATACCTGTTAAGCAATCCTGATATCGGGAATGTGGAAGTATTTGGGGGCTATGAAAGTTCAATCAATATTGAAGTAGACCCGTTCAAGGCTAAACGCTTCAATGTCGATTTCGATAAAATAGCCATGGCACTCAAGGTGCTTAACCGCGATATGCCCATTGGGTTCGTAAAAGGAGCCAATAACTTCTACACCATTACTTTTTATGGCGAAAAAGACGAAATAGAAAAATTGAAGCAAATTACGATTCTTCCCAATGTAAGGTTAAGTGATGTGGCCAATGTGGAATGGGGTTATAAAAAACGCACCAGCGGATATATTGGTAACGGAAAGCCTGCTATTGCATTAGCCATTCAGCGTACTCCTGGCGGCAGCGTTTTAAGCGTGAGCAACGCAGCTAGGGCTGAGATGAAGAACCTGCAGGCGAAATATCCGAACTTTAATTTTGAGATTTCCGATACACAGCGCAACCTGATTCAGCTTGCTAACAATAACATGCTGATTGCCCTTCGCGATGCTATTTTTTATACGTTGATCGTTATCCTGTTTTTCATTGGAAATTTCAGGGCCATTGCCGCGGCCGCCATCACCATTCCCATGGTTTTCTTTTCAACAATGGCGGTTATCTGGCTTACCGGCGGAAGCCTTAACATAGTAATCTATACAGCAATCATCCTTGCCTTGGGGCTGCTAACCGATAACGCGGTGGTGGTGCTCGAAAATATTGAACGGCACCTGAATGAGCTGAAGGAAGATTTACAAACAGCCATCCAAAAGGGGACTAAAGAAGTTGTTGGGCCAATATGGTCGGGAACCATTGCTACCATTGCCATTGTAGCCCCACTGATGTTTGTTGGCGGATTTCCCGAAAAAATCTTTAAACCATTGATATTTACCTTAATCATTGCGTTGCTGGTCTCGTTTTTTCTTTCCATTACATTCATTCCCAAACTTTTGGAAATGTTTTATAAAAACGGACACAACAAGAACAAAGTTGAGAAATGGTTCGACCGTTTGTACGAAAAGTCCGTTGGCCGCTTGGTAGAACCTTACGTGGGCGTCATCCGGTTTTCGAATGGTAAACGTAAAGTTCTGCGCCGTGTGTTGCTTTCGGTGGGAGTATTGCTGCTGTTGCTGGTGAGTGTTAAAACAATTATGCCTACCATCGGCAAGGATGCCATGCCACCCATGGATACGGGCATTATTAAAGCACAAATACAATTTAGTTCCAACGAAACAACGAATAGCGCCGAAAAAAAACTGGAACCATTTATAGCCTGGCTGCACAAGCAACCGTGGGCTAACATGAGTTCCGTTGCTTTTGGGAATGAAATGGGCGTGTTGAGCCTCGGGAGCGGCAACTTACCTTCCGAAGCTACCATTACCGTGAATTGCGTGGACCGTTTCCACCGCAAGATGAACATGTGGCAGATTGAAAAAATTATGCGCGATACGCTGTCACACCTGGAAGGCATCAAGAAAAACGACGTATACGATTTTGGCGCCACCGCTCTTTCCACCATCAAGGCAACGCTCGATGTCAGGATTAAATCGCCATACGTGGACGGTTTGGCCGAAAAGTCACAGGAAGTGAAAGATGCTTTGGCCAATGTAAAAGGATTAACTTCTGTCTCCACGAGCTGGGACAAGGACTTCACTGAGATTGCCCTGAACATTGACGAGAACAAGGCGCTGAGCTATGGCATCACACCGTATGAAATTGCCATGCAGATTCTGGCAAAGGGCCAGGTAGTGGGGCTGAATGCCAACTTGCAGTCGCTCAACACACAGCCTGTTACCCTTTACTTCAAGGGTAAATTTGGCGAGAACGAGCAGACGCTAAGGCTTTTGCCAATTCATACCGCTATGGGCGAAGTTCCGCTCGAACAACTGGCCAAAATTTCGAAAAACCTGACGTTTGCCAAGATCGAACGCGACAAAATGATGTACAGTATCGATGTCAACGGCTACCGGTCCAATAGGCCCGTGTCGCATATCACAGCCGATGCCGAAGCAGCACTTAAAAATGTGAAAAGCAACAACGATGTGGTTATTTCGCAGGAAGGAGATATTGCCCAGATTAACGACAGCTTTCATCGCATGATCAAAGCCATCGCGCTGGGGATTTTCATCCTAACCATGGTGCTTATTTCCATCTACCGGTCAGTGAAACTATCCCTCATTATGATTCTGGTATTGCCGCTTTCAATGATCGGTGCGGCTTGGGGAATGCTCTTGTTCCATAAGCCAAGCTGCATGCCAAGTTTGCTGGGGATACTGCTGCTGTTTGGTATCATCATTAAAAATGCGGTACTGCTCATCGATTTCTACCAAAAGCACAGAGACAGTGGTGAATCGCCTTACGATAGCGCTATTGAAAGCGTACGGGTGCGTTTCCGTCCAGTAATGATGACTGCCTTTGGAACAATTGCCGGAATGATCCCTATTGCGCTAGAACAGGCAGTTGGTCTTGAACGCTTAAGCCCGTTGGCCGATGTGGCTATTGGTGGGTTACTTGTAGGTACACTGTTAACCCTAATATTTGTGCCAATGTTCGCCTACATCGTAGATACAAAAAAGGAGAAGATAAAACTAGCAAGTAATGAAGATGGTAGGACAGCAATAGAGTAGATTTACTGCAACTCTTCAAAAATAGAAGGCTATCTAAAATGAAATTGCGGTAATATTGAATAACCTCTACACATAGAAAAGAGTAGCCTTTTGTGCTACTCTTTTCTTATAGAAATACGATCTAATCATTACCACACTTTACGGTGATTAGAATTCCTGCAATTATTTATGATTATTGACTCTAACGTGAGAAAGATGAGACGGTATTTTTTGATAACTCTAATATTATTGATTGGTGGTAGAATTACGTATGGCCAGTCTTTAAAAGGCGAAAATGGCGAGTTGGTAGTTAATCGCCTGATGGATTCCTTGTGGATTCATCCCACCAGCTTTATCAACCATAACGATCCAAACTGGATCAGGCTAAACCAACATTTGCGATACATAGATATCTTAAAACTAAACGGTATAATACATTCTATTTTTTTTGATGATAACTCCTTTATACTTAATCGATCTCATGCTCATGAGGGATTTATTGGGCTGCTAAATAAATCGTTAAGCGATGGTAGATTAAAATCTTTTCACAAGGCAATTAGAAATGGATTTCGCGATTCAAAGCAACATCCAAACAACAAAATTGTAATGATTGAAGGGGATTCCTGGTTCGGTTATCCCATTTTTCTTAGCGACATTTCTGACCATTTGCGAAAGAAGAGCAACCTAGCATTGTACACCATGACAAGCGCTGGTGATTGGATCTCTAACATGATTTCAAGTCTGCAGTACGAGTATACCTACGTCAAAATAAAGCCCGATGTTTTTATTGTTAGTGGAGGGGGAAACGACATGGTTGGAGATTATCGTTTGTCGAACTTCGTTCAACGTTATCCTATTTCAACTGATGAACCGTTTTTGAACAGCTATCGTAATTACGTCATATTAAGATTGATGAAAAAGCCAGTCAATATTTGCAGTTCAGAAAACTGCGATATTAACTATGCATTTTATAAAGATTCACTGGGGATATATAAGACTCAAGTAGACACAGCATTGCTAGAACAGATTGTAACGGGAAGAAGGTATCTTAATAAGAATTTCTACAGATTTGTTGCCACCCTGAAGATAGAGTATAAAATGCTCTTTGAATCGCTCAAAAAAATTTCGCCGTCACAGTTCGATTCTCTAAAAATAATTACACAAGGGTATGATTACGTAGTACCAAGTTATAAAAAACAGTTTGGAATAAACAATGGGGCCTATTTGAAAGAACCGCTCATGTTAAATGGTATAAATGACCCATATATAGAAGAGTCAATTATGAAAACAATCATATTTGAAATTAATGAAATGTTGATAGAGTTAGGTAAAGAATATAGCAATATATATCATGTAGATTCTCGTGGAATTACAGCATTTTACGAAAAATATCACAAGAAAAAGCCGAGCAGTTGTTGGCACGATGAGCTACATCCTAAATCGGTTATATTTGGCATAATTTCCGATACCTACTACGATGTAATTGAGAATAATATTCTATCAAAGCAGAAAGTTATTAGCGTTGTAGATACATACAGGGAAAAGGAGATGGTGAAAAACAGGAACAAAAAAGGGCATAAGCACTCAAAACAAAAATCACAATAATCGCAACAATGCAAAAGGAAGCTTACGGTTTTCAAAATTGTGTTGCTGAATGAATTTGGTATACAAAAATTTCAAGAATGGCAAGGTTTTTAGATGTCATCCCAAAAAGTGTGTAAAGTGAGGTTTTTTCTAAATTTAGGTTGCAACACTTTTAAATTTAGGATATGAAAAACCTACGTTTTATAAAAGAGCAAGTTTCGAAGGTTTTGGAAGAAATAGCCCTTCGCTACGGAATGCTTAAGCAACTGGAATTGGGGCTTTTTTTATTGCATATTTATTTACCTTGAAGCCAACAATGGCAAGGGCTATAAAGGATTTAGAACTTAGCCACAAGGAACAGGACTTACTCAATGATGCCAATGCAGTAATCGCCGAAATAATGGTTGGAAGGTAAACCGTTGAAACGGTTTTCAGATTCCAACACCCATTTATAACCCACGGTTAAAACTGTGGGCTATGTAGGTTCTTGGGTTGTTCATTGGGCGAAAAGCATTTCGCCCATACAGTTGATGAAATTCTTTTAATTCCTCTAAACCCGCGTTGCGGGATCTCCGCTTCGCTACGGCTTCATTAACTTCCTTTATCAACTTATTGTGATTGCGGTGCAGGGCAACTGTGGTGAATTGAACAGCAATTGTGCGTGCACCGCTCGCGCTTGGTATGTTTCATTTCCGGGGTTTCCCCCCCGGCTACAAACATGCAACCCCTCTGGGGTTGGGCTATAGAACGAATTTTTTTTGTCCCTACATTGGTTGAATTCCTCTAACTTCCTCTAACTTCCTCTAACTTCCTCTAACTTCCTCTAACTCCCGTATAACTCCCGTTTAACTTCTGAATAACTTCCGAATCTTTTAACCTTTTTTAAGTAACCAAACAGCAGCACCATATTGTAAAATTAGCCTACTTTTGCCTTGCAAATTAATTCTCACTTCTTATGGACGATGGCCCTTTTAGTAGAAAGAATGCAGTAACAACCACGCATCAATAGGGGGTGAGTAGCGGTTTGCCTCTCTTTTTGGTGCATTAATAGAGGCATTACCAATGATTAAAGTTGCAAAGAAAATTGGCTCCACCTTTTCCAACGCAGGCGGGCTAAACCAGGGGGCTACTGTGCGGTTACGGCAGGCAGCTCAGCTTTCCACTACACATCTCTATGACTTTCTTGAGACCAAACCGGAGGGATTAACTGCCGAGGAGGTTGAGCTAAGGCAGGAACAGTATGGGCAAAACGATGTGAGGCACGATAGACCTCCAACGTGGTACCGACAGCTGCTCGACGCCTTTATCAATCCCTTTGTGGGCATTCTAGTGCTCATTGCAGTTGTTTCGTTCATTATTGATGTGTGGCTGGCCCCACCTGAAGAGAAAGAGTATAAAACGGTGGTGGTGGTCTCCATTATGGTGCTCATTAGTTCCATGCTCCGCTTTGTGCAGGAGTTCAAGAGTAGTCGGGCTGCGGAACGGTTGAAAAGCATGGTAAAAACCACCGCTACGGTGCATCGCCAGCCTACCAGTCGGCAGGAGGTGGAGATTGGCGAGCTGGTCCCTGGTGACATCATATTCCTCTCCGCCGGCGATATGATTCCGGCCGATTGCCGTATTCTCCAGTCGAAAGACCTCTTTATAAACCAGTCGGTGCTTACCGGTG
This sequence comes from Williamwhitmania sp., assembly GCA_035529935.1. Lineage (NCBI taxonomy): Bacteria > Pseudomonadati > Bacteroidota > Bacteroidia > Bacteroidales > Williamwhitmaniaceae > Williamwhitmania > Williamwhitmania sp. Next base: position 28,040 of record DATKVT010000065.1, read on the forward strand.
AAGCGTTACCTGTGGAAAAGCGAGACCATCCGGTGGATGAGGCCAACAGGATGTCGACCTTGGAACTCACGAACCTCTGCTTCATGGGAACCAATGTGGAGAGTGGAACGGCCACGGCAATTGTTGTGAATAAGGGCAACCTTACCTACTTTGGCAGCATTACAAGCACCTTGTCGGGCAAGCGTGCCGAAACCAGTTTCGACAAGGGGATAAAGAAGATTAGCTGGTTGCTCATCCGCTTTATGGTGGTGATGGTGCCGCTCATCTTTCTCATCAACGGCTTAGTTAAGGGAAACTGGTTCGATGCGCTGCTATTTGCCATTGCGGTGGCCGTGGGCTTAACGCCCGAAATGCTTCCCATGATTGTTACAGCAAACCTTGCCAAGGGAGCCGTGAACATGAGCAAGCGTAAGGTGATTGTGAAGCGCCTCAACGCTATTCAAAATCTGGGCGCCATGAATGTGCTCTGCACCGACAAGACAGGAACCCTTACCCTCGATAAAATTGTGCTGGAGCGCCACCTGAACGTGATGGGCTACGACGACCATGAGGTGCTGAAATGGGCCTACCTTAACAGCTATCACCAAACGGGTCTCAAAAGCTTGCTCGATATGGCAATTCTGCAGCACGTGGAGCTTCACGATACCATGGTGGAGGAGCGCTACGAAAAGGTGGATGAGATACCATTCGACTTTATGCGGCGGCGTCTCTCCGTTATTCTTCGGCAGAGCAACGGAAAGCACCTGCTCATCTGTAAGGGAGCCGTGGAGGAGATGCTGGATATGTGCAGCCTTGTGTACGACCCCGGCGACGATAACCAGCTGCAAATTGCCTCCGACGAGGTTGTTCCTCTCGAAGATGAAATTCGGGATGGGGTTCTTCGGCAGGCCAAAAAGCTCAACGAGGATGGTATGCGGGTTCTCCTGATTGCCGTTAAGTTTTTTGATGACCGTGAGTTGAACTACTCGGTAGCCGATGAGAAAGATATGCTTCTTATTGGTCTTATTGGGTTTCTTGACCCTGCTAAACCCACTGCGAAAGATGCCATTGAGTCGCTGCACGAGCTTGGAGTGGAGGTAAAGGTGCTCACCGGTGATAACGAGATTGTAACCGGTAAAATTTGCCGGGAGGTGGGCATACCCGTTAGCACCATCATGCTGGGTAGCGAACTGGAGCAGCTCACCGACAGCGCATTGCGGGATCGCATCAACGACATTAGCATATTCGCCAAGCTGAGCCCAGACCAGAAAATTAGGGTGGTACAGAACCTACAAGCCATTGGGCATACCGTTGGCTTTATGGGCGATGGCATAAACGATGCGGGAGCACTCCGCGTGGCCGACGTAGGCATTTCGGTGGATACAGCCACCGACATCTCCAAGGAGAGTGCCGACATCATTTTATTGGAAAAGGATCTTACCGTTCTTCGGAAGGGAATTGTATACGGTAGGCGCACCTTTGGAAATATTCTGAAGTATATCAAAATGACCGCCAGCAGCAACTTTGGTAACATGTTTAGCATGCTTGGCGCCAGCATCTTTCTACCATTCCTACCCATGCTACCGGCCCAGCTACTTATGCAGAACTTGCTTTACGATATGTCCCAAATCGCCATACCGCTCGATACAGTCGACAAGGAGTACATCGATAGGCCAAGGAAGTGGGACACCTCCGGGATAACCCGGTTTATTCTCTACATCGGGCCCATCAGCTCCATTTTCGACTACGCCACCTTTGCCCTGATGTTTTTCTTCTTCAAGGCCTCTTCACCTGAGCATCAAAGCCTTTTTCAGAGCGGATGGTTTGTGGAAGGACTGCTCTCCCAAACGCTCATTGTGCATCTAATTCGCACCCGTAGGGTTCCCTTCTTCCAGAGCTGGGCCACCCCTCCGGTAATTCTGCTTACACTGCTCATTATGACCATTGGCATTGCAATTCCCATGATGCCCTGGGCGGGAGCAATGGGACTTCAACCTCTTCCACCACTTTACTTCCTCTTTTTGTTGGTTATACTGGTATCGTATGCCCTGCTAACGCAGGTTGTTAAGGGGTGGTTTATTCGGAAATTCCACGACTTTTAGGGAGTACTCAGCAAAGGATTGGAGCTAGCCAAGCGGTTGTTAAGCTAGTCAAGTAGCAGTTACTTATGCACGGAATAGGGTAGATGGCAGCGACTATCAGAAATAGTATGTCTCAGTTTTTTGGCATGTATGTTAAACACTCAGTGTTCAATAGATTTTTATCGACTAAATTGTAATTATTTGTATTACAGTAGAATAATGATTATTATCCTAGATATGAATTAGTATTTTTGAAAAAAAATTACTTTTTTCTTGCTTTTTGGTAGATGATATACTATATTTGTAAGTAAATGATTACATTCATATCTTAAAATGGAACGACAGAACACAGACGTAAGGCAGGAGCAGATAAAGCAAGCGGTGCTGGACATTATCTACACCGACGGGCTTAAGAACTTATCCACGCGGAATCTGGCAAAGCGTATAGGCCTTAGCGAGGGGGCCATTTTTCGGCATTTCTCCACCAAGCAGGATATCATCCTCTCCATTATTGGCGATGTTCAAAGCGATTTTATAGGCGAGCTTCGGCGGATTGCCACCTCCGAGATTGCCCCGGCCGAGCGGTTGGAGAAGTTTATTTGCGCTACCATTCGTTACCTTGTCAAGAATAAGGGTATTACAATGTTGCTCTTTTCGGAGGCCTCGCACAACAACGACGCGGAGCTGAAGAGCAGCTTGCAGCAAATCTTTAATAATCAGAAACAGCTGGTTAGCAAAATTATTCTGGATGGCATTGCTGCTGGGCTGTGGGATGAAGGCATACCCGTTGAGAACGTCGCCATGCTTTACATGGGAATACCGATATCGCTCAACATTGAGATGATTTTGGGCGGTGGGGTATTCCATGAGGATAACTTTTGCTCGCGAATGCTGATGCTGTTGCTTAAGGTGCTTAGGAAGTAATTTTTTTTTGAACAAATAGTAAGTAATTACTTACATAAATTTAGCGTTATGGTTTATGGAGTTGTTTTTTTCATAATCGCCGTTGCCTCCTTCGTTTTTGCCATGCTAGGGTTGGGAGGAGGAATGGTGTATGTGCCGGTATTGAACTGGGCCGGGTTCGACATGGTTTCTGTCGCAATCCCCTTGGGCTTATTGCTTAATGGTTTAAACACGGCACTGGTACTCATCCCTTTTGCCCGCAAGAAGATGGTGGACTGGAAGGGAGGTGCAGTGATGGCTGCTACCGCGCTAATCGCCTCACCGCTAGGCGCAATGGCAAGCGTGCACATGCCGGTAAAGACTCTTAAAATTCTTTTTGCCGTCATGGTGGTAGCTGCTGCACTACGGACGCTTTGGATTTCAGCAAGTGCGGAACCCGATGCTATGCTGTCGCTTCGCAAGCGTAGCACGATCGGTTTTTTTGTTGGCTCATTTGCGGGTTTTATTGGTGGAATGCTGGGCATCGGTGGTGGCTTTATTATTGCTCCAATTCTTATGATGATGGGGTATAAGACTAAGGAGGCCGCTGCTACCACTGCTTTCGTTGTAACGTTTTCCTCTCTGTCGGGTTACCTCGGGCATGTGTCGCAGGGACACATGAACTGGTGGCTTACGGCAATTGTGGTGGTGGCAGTTATCATTGGCTCCCAGCTGGGAGGATCGTATATGACCAAAAAGGCAAAGTCGAAGCAGGTGAAGATTGCCTATGCGGTGGTACTGCTGCTTATTGCTACTAAAATGATTTATGGTGTAATTGCTTAGCTATGAAAACAATATTGCTAGCGTTAATGGGGGTAATGACGATGTTTCTTGCCTCAACTACTGCCTACTCACAGGAGAAGGGCACAATGGAATGGAATGGATACATACAAACTCGGCTGAGCAGCAACTTTGATGAGTCAACCGAGTTTACCATCCGAAGGGCCAAGTTGTGGGTAAACGGTACCTTGCCCCAAGCCGACTATATTTCCTATAATGTTCAGCTGGTTTACCGGTCGTTTAGTGATGACGCGCTGATGTTTCAGGATGCCTACGCCAACCTAAGGCTCGGAAGCTATGGGACTTTACGTGCAGGACGCTTTGTTCCTGACTTTATGCTTGAGCGTAGTCAGCCAGACTATAAGATTCCAGTATTGGAGAGGGCCGATGTTGTCAATGGCTTAATTCACAACTCAAAGCAGATGGCCCGCGAAATTGGGGCGCAGTATACATTTCAGAGCGATGCATCACCGCTACACTTCAGCTTGGGTGTATATAATGCCAACGTAGATAAGCCAGAGCATAGCAAGGATAATTCGTTGCTTGTGACTTCCAGAGCCTCGGTGAAGGTATTTAATGCTGATAAAAGTTGGCTAACCCTTGGTGCGTCTGCTGCTTATAGGCATCTGGACAATATTGGTCTCCCAACCATTTACAAGGCCGACAGCCTTCTTTCGGGAGAGGATTTCCGCTGGGGGTTTGAAGCCCTGCTGCACTTGAATAGCCTTGAATTACAGGGCGAATTTGTTCAGGCGAACATCAATAGCGACATCGCAAATGGTTACTATGGCTTACTTACTTGGTCGTTTGCCCGCAAGTACCAATCGGTTGTCTTTACCGAAAAGTACGATGACCTCAACCCTGCTACTAGTAACAATGCATGGTATGGCCTGGGATTCAATTATCAAATTTCAGGGAAGACCAAGCTGATGGCCGATTTCAAGGGGAGGACCGTGATGGGACGCAGCGTGAACGGTGGTGATATCCAGCTGCAGGTATTTTTCAACTAATGGTCTCATTGTGGAGGTCGAAGCTTAACTAAGAGCGATAGATGTTTAATTCACAGATAGTTCAGTTTGTTTAACCTAATAAATTAGTGTTATGATTAATCCAAAAGATTGGCTCGAATTCGGGCAAAAATTTCACGGACACAAATGCCCTGCTATGCCCATGGGCTTAAGGGTAGGTGCTGCCGCAATGAATGCATTGGGTGTTGAACGCGCCAAAGATGGTCAGCTGGTTGCTTTTGTTGACCTAGGCGAGGACCATTGTGCTACCTGCTACGGAGACGGTTTGCAGGTAATCCTCGGAACTACCTTTGGCAAGGGGAATATTAAGAAAACCCACAAGGGGAAGTGGGCTGTTACCGTTGTTGAGCGTGCCACCGGCAGGGCCGTAAGAGTAACACCAACTGCAGAAGCCATGCTTAACAATAAGAAGTCTTCTTTCTTTACTGACTACCGTATGGTTGGCAAGCCCGCTAGCACGGTGCCAGCCGAAGTTGTAGATCCTTTGGTTATCAGTGTAATGAGCGCACCCGATGAGAAGTTATTCTCCGTTTCACCCATTTTTGAATACAAGCTCGAACCTAAGAAGGACAGCTTCAATGGTTTTGTTTGTGAGGAGTGTGGAGAAATGACCGTTACCGAATATGGCCGCATTAAGGGCGATAAGAAGGTTTGCATCGATTGCCTAAACAAGTAAAGATTCCTTACGTTGTTGTTCTCCTGCTTATTGCAGCTTAATTGATTTACGGTGTGGTTGCCTGGCTGATAAATACGACTCATTCAACAGCTTATCAGAGACTATTGTTGGTGGTAACCGGTAAATAAGATGCTTGCAAATTTTTTTGAAGAACGGAACAATCAGAGAAATCTATGAAGAATTGAGCTTGTTCAATTTATGACGTTCCAAAAAAACTAAAGCTATGAACGAAAAATTTGATGTACTCGTCATTGGAGGAGGTCCTGGGGGAACTCCCGCCGCAATGCAATTGGCTGCAAGTGGAAAGAGGGTTTTACTCGCAGAGGAATCGGGAAAACTTGGAGGTGCATGCCTGTTTGTTGGATGTATCCCTTCAAAAATAATTAAGCATGGCGCTGATGCGTTTTTCTCGTACGAGAAAAACGCCACCGCCACCTCTGATTCAAAAGCCGCCTTGGCCGAATCGTGGGAATCCATTCGTAACAGCATGGACCGTATCCTTAATGGTCGCTCTTCGGCTGCCATACAGCAAGTCAACCGATTGCCAATTACTTTTGTGGCTGGGAAAGCACAGTTCATCTCCAGCAATGAGGTAGAGATAAACAATACACGGTATGGGTTTGATAAGGCGATTATCGCCACCGGAGCACACTCGTTTGTTCCTCCATTCAAAGGAGATGGTGCAAAAGAGGTGCTCACCAGTGAGGTGTTGTTTCAACAGCCAACATTGCCATCGTCCATGCTGATTGTTGGTGGTGGGCCAATTGGCATTGAATTGGCACAGATGCTAGCAAAACTTCACGTGAAGTGCACCATCGTAGAGATGATGCCGAGCCTGTTATCCGGAGTGGTGGAGCCCGAATTTGCCGAAGGTATTACCAAAAAGTTGCAGGAAACAGGAATTGGAGTCTACACTCATTCAAAGGTCGAAGAGATCAACAAGGTTGATGGTAAGTTTCAAACCGTATTTGTGGATGCCGATGGAAAAACTCAGCGGCTTCTCACCGAGAAGGTGCTGGTTGTTACGGGCAAGGTGCCTTCTATTGAAGGGCTGAACCTGGAGGCAACGGGCGTAAGTTTCGAGAGAAATGGCATTGTGGTGAATGAGTTCTTGGAAACCAATGTGGCTGGGATATATGCAACAGGCGATGTGGTGCTGGGCGCTCCCAAATTTGCTCATACTGCTACCTACGATGCCCATATTGTAGCAACCAATATTTTGCGTGGAAACATTAGCAAGGCTTGTTTTACAAAGAACTCTTGGGTGCTATTCTCCGACCCTGAAATAGCTGCTGCAGGCTTTACCGAAGCAGAAGCGGTGAAAGCAGGTTTTGATGTGGTAACCGGAACGCACGACTATAAGGTGGATGCCATGGCGCAAATTAGTGGCGATACGTTTGGTTTCCTGAAGTTTGTTGTCAATAGGAGTAATCAGGAAATTATGGGTGTTCATATCTTTATCAATGGTGCTGCTTCGCTTAGCGGAGAGGCCGCCTTGATTGTTTCCAGAAAATTGACGCTGATGGATGTGGCACAAGCCATCCATCCACACCCAACCCTCACTGAGGCTTTTGCACTGTTGGCAATGAAAATGTTGTCTGGACTGCAGGCCCAAGCGCACTAAGTTTAGCTTGATATCGTTGTAAAAATTGGAGACGTGTTTCCGAATGTTAAAGGAACGTTCAACTGAGTATTGGAGAGATAACAGTATGGAGTAGTGTAAGAATATTGATGGTAACGGGGGTGTCCGCTTGCGCTTCAACGAACCCTGCTCCAGGAAATTTTAACGATGGTCGAGATTTATCTTGGCCATCGTTTGTTTTTACATGTTTAATGTCGTATGTTTACGACATTAAACATTGTTACAGTGACAAACAACAAAGCGGAAGAGTTTAGCCTTGAGCAGCAGGAGCTGGCGTTAATAGGAAAGGTGCTGGCGCATCCGGCACGGATAGCCATAATTGAACTTCTTGCCCAAAAAAAGGAGATACGAACGGGCAACATATCCGATTACCTGCCGCTGGGTAGAACAACGGTGTCGCAGCACCTAAAGGAACTCAAGGAGATGGGAATTATTCGGGGAACCATTGATGGACTTAAGGTTCACTACTGCCTCGATGTGGAGCGACTTGCGGCTATGCAGCGCAGGCTGGACGATTTCTTTGGTTCTGCCCAGAGCGATTTCATCTGCTCGTGCGATTAATGATTGGCAATAATGGAAAGGTTATTCATACAGCAGGGTTTCTACAGCGGTGGGTTTCTGAACTTCACCCCCAAGGAGGCGCTTCGGGAGGTTATGGAGAGCAGGGCTACCATAGTCGACGTGAGGGAGGTTACCCTCACTGGCTACAAGCGGTTTGGCGTTTCGGCGGTAATTTACATACCTTACAGCCAGTTGGGCGAAGCTTGTGAGACCCTTTCACGCACACAACCTCTAATTATTGCCGACTCTGTTGGGCTTCGCAGCCACGAGGCTATGGTGCTTTTAAAGGAGAAGGGGTTTGCAAATATAGCCAATCTTGCAGGCGGCATTGTGGAGTGGGAGCGCGATGGCTTGCCGCTGAGCATTGATAGCAGTGAGCAGCTCGATGGCTCCTGCATGTGTCAGCTAAGACCACGAAACAAAAAGTAGTAGTAACGCAAAATACAGTAGCACAAAATGAAGATACTTATTCTTTGCACAGGAAATAGCTGTCGAAGCCAGATGGCGCAAGGTTTCCTGCAATCGTTCGACAAGGATATTACCGTTCGTTCGGCTGGCACGGCAGCCACCGGAATGCTTAACCCCCAGGCAGTGGCCGTAATGAAGGAGGTTGGCGTAGACATTAGTCACCACACCTCCAACTCGGTGGAAAACTACTTGGGTGAGGAGTGGGACTACGTGATTACCGTTTGTGGCGGGGCCAATGAAAACTGTCCTGCGTTTATTGGAAAGGTGAAGCACCGTTGGCACATTGGCTTCGACGATCCCTCGCACGCCGTTGGCTCTGAGGAGTTTATTTGGAGCGAGTTCCGACGGGTGAGGGACGAGATTCGCGAGGCATTCCTCTCCTTCTACCGCAGCCAGGTGCTGGGGATACATGAGTGTGGGAATTAATTTGGAAATTGATTAATTTGAGGATTTGAAAATTGCTGCTGATGCAAAGTTGAAGATTATGAGAAGCGATAAAGAGAACCTTATAGTTGAAAAGACTTTTCAATTTGCAATTAAGATTGTGCAGTATTGTGAATTGCTTGAGGAGAATAAGAAATTTGTTGTTGCTAGGCAATTGTTACGTTCTGGAACTTCAATTGGAGCAAATGTAAGGGAAGCTCAAAACGCAGAGAGTAAGGCAGATTTTATCCATAAATTTAAGATTGCATTAAAGGAAGTGGAGGAGACAGAGTATTGGCTTTTAATTTGTAAAAACACTCCTTCCTATCCATTTAATGAAGAATTGTTGATGGAAGTAAACACTATTTTAAAAATTCTTTCTAAAATAGTTAGCACATCAAAACGGACTTAATTGTTTTTGTAGTCAAGATTAATAATATTAATTTACAAATTGTTGTATTTTCAAATTTTCAAATCAGATATGCGTCCTCGTCTAAAATTCCTCGATCGCTACCTCACGCTGTGGATATTTCTGGCCATGTTTGCTGGGGTTTTTGCCGGATGGGCTAGTCCTTCAATAGCACAATTCTGGAACAACATGTCCAGCGGAACCACCAACATACCCATTGCCATTGGGCTTATTGTGATGATGTATCCTCCCTTGGCTAAGGTAAAGTATGAGGAGCTGGGTGATGTTTTCCGGAATACAAAAATACTGAGCCTTTCGCTAGTGCAGAACTGGGTGGTGGGACCACTGCTGATGTTTGGTCTGGCAGTTCTATTCTTCAAACTCTTTCCGGGCGAGAATAACGCCAATTTGCCCTATATGTATGGCATCATTCTCATTGGTCTGGCGCGCTGCATTGCCATGGTTATTGTGTGGAACGATTTGGCTCGCGGCGATACCCAGTATGCCGCTGGGTTGGTGGCCTTCAACTCCATTTTTCAGGTGCTCTTCTTTTCGGTGTATGCCTACATCTTCATTGCAGTGCTGCCCGGCTGGTTTGGGCTACCCGTGAATGATGCGGTGGCGGCTATTACCATCGGTCAGATTGCCGAGAGCGTTTTTATTTACCTTGGAATACCCTTTATTGCTGGATTTTTAACCCGGTTTATTCTTATCAGGGTTAAGAGCAAGGAGTGGTACCACACCAAGTTTGTGCCACGCATAAGTCCGCTTACGCTTATTGCCCTCCTCTTTACTATTGTGGTGATGTTTTCGCTTAAGGGCGAGTATATAGTGCGGATTCCACTTGATGTGCTTATCATCGCCATTCCTTTGCTGATTTACTTTCTGGTTATGTTTTTGACCTCCTTTTTCATGAGTAAGAGGGTGGGGGCCACCTACGAGCAATCGGTAACGCTATCGTTTACCGCTGCAAGCAATAACTTCGAGCTGGCCATTGCAGTGGCCATTGCCGTGTTCGGCATAGGATCGGGTGAGGCCTTTGCAGCCGTAATTGGACCGCTGGTGGAGGTTCCAGTAATGATTGGGTTGGTGAATGTGGCCTTTTGGTTTAAGCGGCGATATTTTGCCTAGGGTAGTACATTTACGAACGATTCACGGTTTCTATTCCTTTGAGAGAGGCAAAAACCCGTAGATACCTTCCTCCAATTACTGTTTTCTTCAGCAATGATGAGGTGACTCTTGGCCACCAATCCACTATTGTGTTGTTGAATAGGAATGGACAAAACATTAAAAGTATGATAATTCAATACGATTTAACCGACTTTTTTAAAGATGTTGTGGCTGCCAATTTGGGTAATCATTAGTCTTGAAACTTATTTTCAAAAAACCTCAAAGTCAACGCTTAGCGATTTCGATTTAAAGAGGTTGTCACTGGGGTTTGTAATTGGGGTTATAAGTGTTTGGCTTCGCCGACTTGTCCGGCTACTTGAATTAGTTCGCGCTGCTCGGCTCTAGTTGCACAGAGTTTCACAATGTTTTCACTGGGGTTATACAGGGTAAAGGTTGTATACCGCACAACATCTATCTTACGATTTTTCAACCCTATGTGATTGCAGTGCATGTGAGGTTTAGTGCCATGAAAACCAAACCAGCGTGCCTCACCCCTTCAACGAATCACTCTATTCCCTAAACATTGCATCTCGCTTGATAATGTGTGAAACATGTAACTCTTTTATTTTATCGTGTAACACTTTAAGGGATTAATAGCCTCACCTTTACATCTAATTTTATTCAAAACTATTATGGCAAGAGATAAAGAGGGAAAAGAGATGTTGAGGATGAAGAATGCCACCAAAGGCATGAAAGCCGCGATGAAAAGCATGAAGGCTGCTACCAAAAGCATTAAGGCAGCCACCAAAAGTTTGGAGGAGAAAGGCACTTCGAAATCTGCCAAGAACATCGCCGAAATTAAGGAAAGCGTACTCTAAACAAGTGTCAATCAGTTTTTTTCATAGCTGTTTTTTGCTAAAAATCATTGGCATGCCTTCCTTACCCCTGTTTTCACCCGAGTATTCTTGGGAACTGAAAAGGGGAGGTGAATAATGTGGTTTTTCCTACAGGTACAGCCTTGTTTGGAAGTACCCTGTTTATTTATTACGGTGCAGCAGATTTGCTCATTTCTTGTGCTGTGGTGAATTTGGATGAACTAGTTGCCAAACTGTTAACTAATACTGCAAAGGATGAAAGATAATGGAAGTTTCAAAGGATTTGACGAGGATATTCTTGCTCTACCCGACCTGTCTGAAAGAAAAAGGTCAACATATTCTGGGAGCCATCCTAAGCTCAGCATTCAAAAGCTGAACCAGCCCAAAGCTAAGCAGCTGGCAGAAATTCTATTTGTCACCTCCTATCCCCCCCGGGAGTGCGGCATTGCAACCTATTCGCAAGACTTGATAGCGGCACTCAACAATAAGTTTAGCAGCTCGCTATCCATACGAATTTGTGCCTTGGAATCGGGAAATGCAAGCTATCGATATCCTTCAGAGGTTAAACTTACCCTCGATACCTCCAACGCCGAGGCATTTGGACAAACGGCCAAAGTAATCAATAAGGATCGGCACATTAAAATTGTGCTGGTTCAGCATGAGTTTGGCTTTTTCAGTAAGCAGGAGATACCCTTTCTACATTTTTTGAAAGAGGTTTCAAAGCCCGTGGTCATTGTTTTTCATACCGTGCTGCCTCACCCGGATGAGGTGCTTCAGCGAAAAGTTGTACGAATTGCCGCTGCATGCACATCTATAGTTGTG
>DATKVT010000066.1 GCA_035529935.1 Williamwhitmania sp.
TCTTTGAAAGACTTTGGTGGGCCGCTTCCTGAGCGTGGACCCGCTGGTGGGCAACCCGCTGAGCGCGCAGGACTACAACGGCTACAGCTACTGCGGCAACAACCCGCTCGCCTTCACCGACCCCAGCGGGTACCAGAAGTACGCTGCCCCCATGCCCTACATGCTCCCCGGAGCGGAGTTCTACCTCGATCGCATGTTTGGGGGGATACCCGGAGGTGGTTTTGGTGGCGGAGGAGGTGGCGGTGGTGCATCGGGCTACTCGGGAATGGGCTCTCTGGACTACGGCCTACCGGGGCAAGAGGTTAACGGGCAAACCAATGGCACTGGTGCCAATGGGCTTTACTACGACTGGGTTTCCGGCACCATGCGCTCAACTGCCACGCTGCAGCCCACGAACTATGAAGTTGTTGACCACTTTTTTCAGACCAAGTTCACCCACAGCGATGGAACCACGACGTATGGCGAAAAAACCTTTTCTTACACCTCGTTGAAAATAACGTATGATATTTCCTCAACTAGTGCCAAATCTGGCGGGGGTAACAATTACTACGCAACTCAATTTGATTTTGGAGTTACTTCTCTTAGTTTAAAATTCACCGCTCAGGAGAATTATGGGCTGAATGGTTCTGCGTTTTATAAGGGGTATGTGCAGGTTAGACCATATGGGGATGGAAGATGGTATGCAGAGGCACATGCTAAGGTGATTCCAGCTAATGCAGGAACTGCGCCAACTTTTTATGCTAACATCTCAGTTTATCGAGATGGGAAACAGGTTGGTTTTGATAATCTAAGCATGTCGAATGAGTGGGGTGAACATGTTGATGCTACATGGACCAATTTGGGATATGGTAGAGTATGGCTACCTGCCAATGGCGATGTTCAAATAAGGATGGTGATCGGTACAACAACCTTTGAATTTTGGAATGGAAACACCAACCAGAATCTGTTTTCACACACTTACAATTTACCTTAAAACGTTATGAATTACAAAGTTGTATTTTTATTTCTTCTCTTGTTTGCTGGATGCACTTCAAGAGATAAAAGTCTGCAAAAGGAACTAGACAACTCAAGCGAAAATGCAAAAACCTTTTCTCGCCTCATGGCTATGCCAGATGAAGAAGCGGCAACTCTGACAGACAAACAATTAGTTGATTTAGCTGATAACCTCTATACCAATGTAGGAGGCTTAGCTTACTATAAGGAAGATTCCTTGAAGCTGGAAAAGGCATTAAGATTTCTTGATATTGCAATAAACAAAAACCCTAAGAACGAAGCGGCAATGCTTAGTAAGGTTAATGTGTATTGTTCGTTGAAAGAATACAGTAGGGCAATCACTACAATAAACGGATTGTTTGAAATCAAAGGAGAATATCCAGAAGGGCTAATGTTTGAAGGGATGCTGTACGAGAAAATTAACAAACTGGATAGTTCTGCTTACTTTTATCAAGAAGCATTAAATGCTTATAATAGTAGAATATTGAAGGATAATAAACTAAATGATAAAGTAAATAGAGCTGTTCTATATTGCTTGGTAAAAAACAGAGAAGCAGGTCTTGCTGAAATCAATAAACTGATATCTGAAAATCCCCAAGACGAATTTGCTAAGCAGGTAAAAATTGGTGTTATTGAAAATTTTAAACGAGATGTTTTTATAAAAAATAATATAGAACCCTAGACAAAACGCTTGGACTTGCTTTTTGCTTCGCAGGGCAGCCATGTTCTTAATTTTTACAATCTTAATAGGCCCGTCAATGGCGTAAAGCCACCCCGAACATTGGGGCGGCTTTGCGTTATAGGGTAGCGATGTTTTTGGGGAAGAGGCCCTTGAACCTCTTCTTGGTGAGCAGAAGATAATTGTGCCGCTTGCTGGTAGGGCGATTTTCAAATTGTCTCATCGTCACTTGTAGGAGTGTATTTTCTTTTAATTGGCGTATTGTCTTATTGACACATTTTCAAATCGGTTCATTCTCAAAACCTGTCCGGCCACTGTCGGATTTTCAAATTAGTTTCTACCTTAGCGTAACGCTCTTTGAAAAACTTTGGTGGGCCGCTTCCTGAGCGTGGACCCGCTGGTGGGCAACCCGCTGAGCGCGCAGGACTACAACGGCTACAGCTACTGCGCCAACAACCCGCTCGCCTTCACCGACCCCAGCGGGTATTCGAACGAGAGCTTGTTTAGTTTCATTGATCGGGCTCTAAACTCCGACTTTGGTGGCCACTGGTCCGAAGGTGGTGGTGGTACGCTGTTTACCAGTGATGCTGATGCCCTACAGGGTGGGGTTGACTACAAC
>DATKVT010000067.1 GCA_035529935.1 Williamwhitmania sp.
GCATTATAAGGATCCCACTCACAAATGAGCTCACCCTTTTTAACCTCATGACCAGGCTTCATGTAGAGCTTAGCGCCATAAGGAATATTATGGGTAAAGAGAGTAATTCCTGTATTTTTATCAACAAGACGGAATTCACCAAGGCGGCCAATTACCACATCGACTTTTGCACCAACCTCATCGATCTTTGAAACAGTTCTCAACTCATCGATTTCAACTCTACCATCGTAGCGGGCAATAATACGGTTCTCTGCAGCGATGCTCGAGGCCGTTCCCCCAACGTGGAAAGTACGTAATGTAAGCTGAGTACCTGGCTCTCCAATGGATTGAGCAGCAATAACACCAACAGTTTCACCAATCTGAACCATGCGGCCAGTTGCCAAGTTTCGTCCGTAGCACTTTGCGCATACACCTTTACGCGACTCGCAAGTGAGCACAGACCTGATTTCCACCTGTTCAATTGGAGAATCTTCAATCTCTTGACAAATTTCCTCGGTCAACTCCTCTCCAGACTCAACAATTAACTTTCCAGTAAGAGGATGGTAAACGTTGTGAACTGTGGTTCTACCGAGGATTCTTTCAGTTAAGGACTCTACTACCTCCTCGTTATTCTTGATGGCAGTTGCCGCAAGACCACGAAGCGTACCACAGTCATCCTCTGTAATGATAACATCATTCGAAACATCCACTAACCTACGGGTGAGGTAACCTGCATCCGCTGTTTTAAGAGCAGTATCGGCCAAACCTTTACGTGCACCGTGGGTTGAAATAAAGTACTCAAGAACCGACAATCCCTCCTTGAAGTTGGCAAGAATAGGGTTCTCAATAATCTCAGAACCGGCTGAACCTGACTTCTGTGGTTTTGCCATAAGACCACGCATACCGGAGAGCTGACGAATCTGCTCCTTCGATCCACGCGCCCCAGAGTCGAGCATCATGTATACCGAATTAAAGCCATGGTTGTCCTCAGCCAGCTGCTTAAGCAGGATTTGGGTAAGCTTTGCATTGGTATGTGTCCAAATATCGATAATCTGATTGTACCGCTCGTTGTTGGTAATGAAACCCATGTTGTAGTTATTCATCACCTCATCAACCTGCTCATAACCTTCCTGAACCAACTGAACCTTTTCCTCTGGAATAATAACATCGTCGAGGTTAAAGGATAAGCCACCCTTGAAGGCCATATGGTATCCAAGGTTCTTGATATCGTCAAGGAATTTTGCAGTTGCAGCAACACCTGTTTTCTTTAACACGTTACCAATGATATCGCGAAGAGACTTTTTGGTCAGCAGGGTATTGATATATCCCATTCCAACAGGCACAACTTGGTTGAAGATAATTCGGCCAATGGTGGTCTCGATCATCTCTGAAGTAACCACCCCATCAACACTATTTTCAACCTTTACCTTAACAATGGCATGTAATTCTGCAGCACCTTCGTTGTAGGCAATAGTTGCCTCCTCAGCCGAGTAGAAAACGAGTCCTTCGCCCTTGGCACCCTTGCGTGGTTTGGTAATGTAATACAAACCAAGAACCATATCCTGCGAAGGAACGGTGATAGGTGCTCCGTTTGCAGGATTTAGGATATTGTGTGATCCAAGCATTAACATTTGAGCCTCAAGCACCGCGTTATTACCAAGTGGAAGGTGAACTGCCATCTGGTCTCCATCGAAGTCGGCATTGAATGCTGTACAAGCCAGAGGGTGAAGCTGAATAGCCTTGCCCTCGATAAGCTTTGGCTGGAATGCTTGGATACCTAAACGGTGAAGCGTAGGCGCACGGTTTAGAAGAACCGGATGCCCCTTCAGCACGTTTTCGAGAATATCCCACACTACAGGATCTTTCCGATCAACAATTTTCTTTGCTGACTTAACGGTCTTAACAATTCCGCGCTCAATGAGCTTACGGATGATAAACGGCTTATAGAGCTCAGCAGCCATATCTTTTGGAAGGCCGCATTCGCTTAGCTTAAGTTCAGGACCAACAACAATTACGGAACGAGCAGAGTAGTCAACGCGCTTACCGAGCAAGTTCTGACGGAATCGTCCCTGTTTACCCTTTAAGCTGTCGCTGAGGGATTTCAAAGGGCGATTTGCATCGGTTTTAACGGCATTGGACTTGCGTGAGTTGTCGAAAAGTGAATCAACAGCTTCCTGCAGCATACGCTTTTCGTTACGAAGAATAACCTCAGGGGCCTTGATCTCAATAAGCCTTTTCAACCGGTTGTTACGAATAATAACACGGCGGTAAAGGTCGTTGAGGTCGGAGGTGGCAAAACGACCACCATCCAGCGGCACAAGGGGACGCAACTCGGGTGGAATAACCGGAACAACTTTTAAAATCATCCACTCCGGTTTATTTACATTTCGAGACTCCCTAAAGGCTTCAACTACCTGTAAGCGCTTAAGTGCATCTGCTTTACGCTGCTGTGAAGATTCGGTATTGGCCTTATGACGAAGGGTGTATGAAAGCTCATCGAGGTCGATGCGCTCAAGAAGCTTGGCAATTGCCTCTGCTCCCATCCCCGCCATAAACTTATTGGGGTCAGTTTCGTCAAGGTGCTGGTTTTCCTTTGGCAGCGATTCAAGTATCTCTAAATACTCCTCTTCTGTGAGAAAGTCGAGATACTTAATTCCATCAATGGCCTTAATACCTGGATTAATTACCACATATCGTTCGTAGTAAATAATGGCATCAAGTTTTTTGGTTGGCAAGCCAAGTAGATAGCCAATCTTGTTTGGAAGAGAACGGAAATACCAAATATGGGCAACTGGTACCACAAGGTTGATATGCCCCATTCTTTCACGGCGCACTTTCTTTTCGGTAACCTCAACACCACACCTGTCGCACACGATACCTTTGTAGCGTATGCGTTTATACTTTCCGCAATGGCATTCGAAATCCTTAACGGGTCCGAAAATGCGTTCGCAGAAAAGACCATCCCTTTCGGGTTTATAGGTACGGTAGTTAATGGTTTCAGGCTTGAGGACTTCCCCACTGGAACGCTCCAGTATCTCTTCGGGCGATGCAAGCCCAATGGAGATTTTGGTAAAGTTGCTCTTAAGCTTTGTTTCTCTCCTGAATGACATATTTTTTCTTAATGAAGTTAACGAGTCATTTACTGGAAATGGCTGCCGGAAAAACTCCCGGCAGCAGAAGATCTAACGTCAAATAAAGCGTTAATCAAGGTTGACGCTCAAACCTAGACCTCGGAGTTCATGGATAAGCACATTGAGTGATTCCGGAATTCCTGGTGTAGGCATTGCCTCTCCTTTGACAATAGCTTCATATGCTTTGGCCCTACCAATAACGTCGTCAGACTTAATGGTAAGGATTTCCTGCAAGATGTGTGATGCACCAAAAGCCTCCAGTGCCCAAACTTCCATTTCACCAAATCGCTGACCTCCAAATTGCGCTTTACCGCCAAGAGGTTGCTGGGTGATAAGAGAGTATGGTCCAATAGAACGAGCATGCATCTTATCATCAACCATGTGACCTAACTTGAGCATGTAAATGATGCCCACGGTAGCCGGCTGATCGAATGGTTCACCTGTTCCACCGTCGCGCAGGTATGTTTTCCCATAACGAGGAATACCTGCTTTGTCGGTATACTTGGTAATATCGTCGAGGGTAGCACCATCAAAAATTGGAGTTGCAAAACGCATACCTAACTCTTTACCAGCCCATCCTAAAACGGTCTCGTAAATCTGTCCTAGGTTCATACGTGAAGGCACACCTAGTGGGTTGAGCACAATGTCAACAATGGTTCCATCCTCGAGGAATGGCATATCTTCGTCACGGACAATTTTGGCAACAATACCCTTATTACCGTGGCGACCTGCCATCTTATCTCCAACCTTAACTTTCCGCTTCTTGGCTATATACACCTTTGCCAGCTGAATAATGCCCGTTGGAAGTTCATCGCCAATAGTTACGTTGAACTTCTTACGTTTATGCTCAGCATCGTATGCCTTGAACTTAGCAATATAGTTATGAATAAGTGCCCTAATTTGCTCATTCTTTGCCTTATCGGTAGTCCACTTATTTGGATTGATGTTCAAGTAATCGACCTCTGAGAGCTGCTTCTGTGTAAATTTCTGGCCTTTGGGGATTATTTCCGCATGGTAGTAATCGTACACACCCTGAGATGTTTTACCGTTGACAAGCGAGAAGAGCTTATCAATTAAAACATCCTTAATAACGTGTGCGTTCCGCTCCAGCTCCTCGTCAATCTTGGTTAACAGGGTCTTTTCCGAAACTTTACCCTTTTTGTTATCCCTTACTGCGCGAGAGAAGAGCTTTTTGTCGATTACAACTCCGTGGAGTGAAGGGGAAGCTTTTAGAGAAGCATCCTTAACATCACCCGCCTTATCGCCAAAGATTGCCCGAAGCAACTTCTCTTCCGGTGAAGGATCGGATTCGCCCTTGGGAGTAATCTTGCCAATAAGAATATCTCCAGGCTCAACATTAGCGCCAACTCGAATCAAGCCATTTTCGTCAAGATTCTTGGTGGCCTCTTCACTAACGTTGGGGATATCGGATGTTAGTTCCTCCATTCCGCGCTTTGTGTCGCGAACCTCCATGATGTATTCATCCACATGGATAGAGGTGAATATATCCTCCCGAACAATTCTTTCCGAAAGCACAATTGCATCCTCGAAGTTATAGCCTTTCCATGGCATAAAGGCCACTTTAAGGTTACGTCCGAGGGCAAGTTCACCACCCCTGGTGGCATAGCCTTCCGAAAGAATATCACCTGCCTTTACCAGCTGGCCCTTACGAACCATTGGCTTTAAGTTGATGCAGGTATTCTGGTTGGTTTTTAGATATTTAGGAAGTCGATAACGCTTGATATCTGTTTCAAAGCTAACGAAGCGCTCATCGTCTGTCATATCGTATTTTACCACTATCTCGTTTGCATCTACAAAGTCGATAACGCCATCGCCCTCAGCCACAACCTGAACACGGCTATCTTTAACAACCGAACTTTCGAGTCCGGTGCCTACAATAGGAGCTTCTGGGTTAATTACCGGCACTGCTTGGCGCATCATGTTCGAGCCCATCAACGCACGGTTGGCGTCGTCGTGCTCAAGGAACGGGATGAGCGATGCGGCAATGGAGGCAATCTGGTTAGGTGCAACATCCATAAGGTTAACCTCTTCTGGTTCAGAAAGAGGGAAATCACCTTGGTAACGTGCTTTAACCCTAGGGTTTGAGAAACGTCCATCGCTATCGATAGGAGCATTAGCCTGCGCGATAATTTTCTTTTCTTCGTCCTCAGCGCTCAGGTAAATAATTCCCTCATCCGTAAGGTCAACCTTTCCGGTTTCCACCATTCGGTAAGGCGTTTCTATAAATCCAAGTGGATTAATCTTTGCATATACGCATAGCGAGGAGATAAGACCAATGTTGGGACCTTCAGGGGTCTCAATTGGGCAAAGCCTGCCATAGTGAGTGTAGTGAACGTCTCGAACTTCGAAACCGGCGCGCTCTCGCGATAGACCGCCTGGTCCTAAGGCAGATAAACGGCGCTTGTGCGTCATTTCGGCCAAAGGATTGGTTTGATCCATGAACTGCGACAGCTGGTTCGTTCCAAAGAAAGAGTTAATAACCGAGGAGAGGGTCTTGCTGTTGATAAGATCGATTGGGGTAAAGACCTCGTTATCGCGTACATTCATACGCTCACGAATGGTCCTTGCCATACGAGCCAAGCCAACGCTAAACTGGTTGGCAAGCTGCTCACCAACTGTTCTAACTCTACGGTTGCTTAAGTGGTCAATATCATCAACATCGGCCTTAGAGTTAATAAGCTCAATAAGGTACTTGATAATGGCAATGATATCGGGCTTAGTAAGAACCTTAACATCGGGACCAATCTCCAGATTTAACTTCCGGTTGATACGGAAACGACCCACATCCCCCAAATCGTAGCGCTTATCCGAAAAGAAAAGCTTGTCGATAACGTCACGAGCGGTGGCTTCATCGGGTGGTTCGGAGTTACGAAGTTGGCGATATACGTAAATAACAGCCTCTTTCTCAGAGTTACAAGGGTCCTTTTGAAGGGTATTGTATATGATAGCGTAGTCGGAGATATTGTGATTTTCCTTATGCAGCAGGATTGACTTGGTGCCTGCCTCGAGGATCTCCTCAACGTGTTCGTTCTCCAGAACTACTTCACGGTCGATAATTACCTCATTACGCTCAATAGAAACAACTTCTCCGGTATCTTCGTCAACAAAGTCTTCAATCCATGACTTCAGAACACGGGCTGCAAGCTTACGACCAACGTATCGTTTAAGGCTTGCCTTAGAAACCTTAATCTCGTCTGCAAGATCAAAGATTTCAAGAATGTCTTTATCGCTTTCGTAGCCGATTGCGCGCAACAACGTAGTAACCGGCAACTTCTTTTTCCGATCGATGTATGCATACATCACGTTGTTGATATCAGTAGCAAACTCAATCCAAGATCCCTTGAAAGGAATAATTCTAGCGGAGTAGAGTTTAGTACCGTTGGCATGGATGCTTTGACCAAAGAACACACCCGGCGAGCGATGAAGCTGCGATACAACCACGCGCTCAGCACCGTTGATTACAAAGGTACCGCGAGGGGTCATATAGGGTATTGTTCCAAGATAAACATCCTGCACTACCGTATCAAAATCCTCGTGTTCAGGATCGGTACAGTAGAGTTTGAGCTTCGCCTTAAGTGGAACACTATAGGTTAGGCCTCGCTCTAAACATTCCTCAATAGAATACCGAGGGGGATCGATATAGTAGTCGAGGAACTCTAAAACGAAATTATTTCGGGTATCGGTAATGGGGAAGTTTTCCGCAAATACACGATAAAGCCCTTCGTTTTTCCTGTTTTCGGGGGCAGTCCCAAGTTGAAAAAAATCCTTAAATGACTTCAGCTGAATTTCCAGGAAGTCGGGATATTCCAACCTTTTTCTTGTGGAAGCAAAGCTAATGCGTTCGCTTATATGCTGTAGAGACATTGTTTCCGGATTAGTTGAACTGAAACTAATAAACAACAAAAAGGCTTAGAATCTACTAGGTAGATTCTAAACCCCTAAGACCTCATTTTAGGTAAATGCTATTTAAGTTCAACTTCGGCTCCTGCTTCTTCGAGTTGTGCTTTAATAGATTCAGCTTCTTCTTTCGAAACACCTTCTTTTACTGGCTTTGGTGCTGCGTCAACGAGTTCCTTTGCTTCCTTCAATCCGAGGTTGGTAATTTCCTTAACCAACTTTACGATTTGAAGTTTTGCTCCACCAGCAGCTTTAAGAACAACATCAAAAGTTGTTTTTTCAGCAACAGCAGCAGCACCTTCGGCAGCTGGACCGGCAACAGCTACAGCAGCTGCAGCGGGCTCAATTCCATACTCGTCCTTCAGAATCTTAGCAAGCTCGTTTACTTCCTTTACAGACAGATTTACCAAGTCTTCTGCAAACTTTTTAAGATCAGCCATTTTTCCTTCGATTTTTAAAAATTAATTCTTACTAGTTTACTCTCTTTCGGATAGGGTTTTAACAACCCCACTTAACTTTTGCCCACCTGATTGTAACGCAGCTATAACATTGCGTGCAGGTGATTGCAACAGCGCAATAACATCGCCAATAACCTCTTCCTTGGACTTAATGTTGACAAGGGCGTCAAGATTTTGAGAACCAACATACACTGATTCTTCAACGTAAGCAGCCTTAAGAACGGGTTTGCTATACTTCTTTGCAAAGTCCTTTATCAACTTGGCAGGTCCATTTCCGGTATTGCTAAGCATAATAGAAGTATGCCCAGACAAAACATCGAAAATTTCGGAATGTTCAAAGTTAATCTTTTCTAGTGCCTTACGCAAGAGGGTGTTCTTTACAACCACCAACTTGATCTCCTTTTCAAAGCACTTTCTCCTGAGTTCCGCTGTAACAGTGGCGTTAAGGTCTCCTATGTCGGCAAGGTAAAAATGAGTGCTTCCCTGAATTTGCTCAGCTAAGCTTTCAATAATCTTGCCTTTATCTTCCTTTCTCATGGTTCAAATCAGCCTTTTTCGTTTAAAACTACTCAGCGATCGACTTGGGGTCAATCTGAATACCAGGACTCATGGTGCTAGAGAGGTATATGCTCTTAACATAAGTACCTTTAGCAGCAGATGGTTTCAATTTGATCACAGAGCTGAGAAATTCATGAGCATTATCGATGATTTTATCAGCAGAGAAGGATACTTTTCCAACGCCAGAGTGCACAATACCAAACTTGTCAACTTTGAAGTCGATTTTACCCTTTTTTACATCAGTAACAGCCTTACCAATTTCCATGGTTACTGTCCCGGTTTTGGGGTTAGGCATTAAGCCGCGAGGTCCAAGAATTCTTCCAAGCGCCCCAACCTTACCCATTACATTTGGCGAGGTTATAACCACGTCAACGTCTGTCCAACCACCTTTAATCTTTTCGATATACTCATCAAGACCAACAAAGTCAGCACCAGCGTCCTTTGCTTCTTGCTCCTTTTCGGGGGTGCAAAGAACCAATACGCGAACATCCTTACCGGTTCCGTGAGGTAGTGTAACCACTCCACGAACCATTTGATTTGCCTTTCGAGGGTCAACACCGAGCCGTATATCAATATCCACTGATGCATCAAATTTGGTATAGGTAAGTTCCTTAACCAATTCAGCTGCTTCAGAGAGCTTGTATACTTTACCAGCTTCAACCTTGGAAAGTGCAATCTTCTTATTCTTGGAAACTTTCGTCATTTTCAAAGAATTTTTTTCGTTACTAACCAGGGAATTCGCCGCTAACGGTGATACCCATACTTCTGGCAGTTCCAGCAACCATTCGCATAGCAGATTCGATGGTAAAGCAGTTTAAATCGGGCATTTTATCTTGTGCAATTTGGCGAACCTGCTCCCACGTAACGGAGGCAACCTTATTTCGGTTTGGTTCGGCCGAGCCTGATTTTAACTTAGCAATTTCCAACAGCTGCACGGCAACGGGAGGGGTCTTTACAACAAAGTCAAAAGACTTGTCAGAGTATACAGTAATGATAACCGGTAACACTTTGCCGGCGCGATCCTGAGTTCTGGCGTTAAACTGCTTGCAGAACTCCATAATGTTCACCCCTTTAGAGCCCAGTGCGGGTCCTACGGGTGGTGATGGGTTGGCTGCTCCACCTTTGATTTGCAGCTTAATCAATCCAGCAACTTCCTTAGCCATAGTTGATTGCCTCTTATTAAATTATTACTCTTTTTCTACTTGCATAAAGCCTAACTCTAGCGGGGTCTTTCTTCCAAAGATTTTAACCATTACGGTTAACTTCTTCTTCTCCTCATTCACCTCCTCAATGGATCCGGTGAAGCTGTTGAATGGACCATCGATTACTCGAACGGTTTCACCAACAAAGTAAGGAGTTGTCAACTCTTCTTCCCCCCCAGTAAGCTCATCTACTCTACCGAGTATTCTATTCACCTCATTTTGCCGAAGTGGAGTAGGGTCACCAGTTCCTTTGGCATCACCCAAAAAACCAATGACGTTAGGGACGTTTCGCAACATGTGCGGAATCTCTCCCACTAGCGCAGCCTCGATTAAAATATATCCAGGGTAAAAAATTCTCTCCTTACTGATCTTTTTACCGTTACGAATCTGGTAAATCTTCTCAGTAGGGATAAGAACTTGGGTCACAAAATTCTGGAGGTTAAGTCTATTAACCTCACTTTCGATATATTCCTTTACCTTCTTTTCCTTCCCCCCAATCGCTCTCAGAACATACCATTTCTTATCACCCTCGCTCATGATAACCCCCATTGTTTAGTAAAGCAGGCTATAAATCGCATGCATCAGGTTCTTAAAAGTCAAGTCCATGGCGAGTATAACAATTGCAATAAGAAGGGAAGCAATCATGACAACTATTGCACTGTTTTGTAACTCTTTCCAGGTTGGCCAGGTCACCTTGTGAACAAGCTCGTTATAGGCCTCTTTCAAATATAAATTAATCTTCATAGCAAGTATTTCATCGTTGCACGGGAGGAGCGACTCGAACGCCCGACACTCGGTTTTGGAGACCGATGCTCTACCAACTGAGCTACACCCGTAAGGTTAGGGTAGAAGAATCTCTCCTACCCCATTGTATTGCCTTTAATTATTGAAGAACTTCGGTAATCTGACCAGCACCAACTGTTCTACCACCCTCGCGGATAGCGAAGCGTAGACCTGCAGCCATAGCAACAGGAGTGATGAGTTCAACAGTAACTGAAATGTTATCACCTGGCATTACCATTTCAACTCCTTCAGGAAGTTGAACCTCACCAGTTACGTCAAGAGTTCTAATGTAGAACTGAGGACGGTAATTATTGTGGAATGGAGTGTGACGTCCACCTTCTTCTTTCTTAAGAACGTAAACCTCTGCCTTAAATTTGGTGTGAGGGGTAATTGATCCTGGCTTGGCAATAACCATACCACGACGAATTTCCTTCTTGTCAATACCGCGCAGGAGAAGACCTACGTTGTCACCAGCTTCACCAGTATCGAGCAGCTTACGGAACATTTCAACTCCGGTAACTACTGATTTTTTAGGTGCATCACCAAGACCAATGATGGAAACTTCCTCCCCAACCTTAACAACGCCGGTTTCGATTCTACCAGTAGCAACGGTACCACGACCGGTGATGGAGAATACGTCCTCAACAGGCATCAAGAAAGGTTTCTCGTTTTCACGTGGAGGAATAGGAATATATGTATCAACTGCATCCATCAACTCCATAACCTTTTCTTCCCACTTTGCTTCACCGTTAAGTGCGCCAAGGGCAGAGCCACTAATTACAGGAGCGTTATCACCGTCGAATTTATAGAATGTAAGCAGTTCTCTAACTTCCATTTCAACAAGTTCGAGCATTTCAGGATCGTCAACCATGTCTACCTTATTCAGGAATACCACGATACGAGGAACGTTTACCTGACGGGCGAGCAGGATGTGCTCACGAGTCTGAGGCATAGGACCATCGGTAGCGGCAACAACAAGGATTGCACCGTCCATCTGAGCAGCACCAGTAACCATGTTCTTAACGTAGTCAGCGTGACCTGGACAGTCAACGTGAGCGTAGTGACGGTTAGCAGTCTGATACTCAACGTGAGCCGTGTTAATAGTGATACCACGCTCTTTTTCTTCAGGAGCATTGTCGATGGAATCGAAACTTCTTACTTCAGACAAGCCCTTCTTTGCAAGAACGGTAGTGATGGCCGCCGTAAGAGTGGTCTTTCCATGGTCAACGTGTCCAATGGTACCTATGTTAACGTGCGGCTTGCTCCTGTCAAATTTTTCTTTAGCCATAACTCAAAATATTAGATAGTTTGATAATCTTTGAAGGTTTACCACAAAAAAACTTGAGCCGGTGATGGGAATTGAACCCATGACCTCTTCCTTACCAAGGAAGCGCTCTACCCCTGAGCTACACTGGCAAAACATCAGAGCGGGAGACGAGACTCGAACCCGCGACCCTCAGCTTGGAAGGCTGATGCTCTACCGACTGAGCTACTCCCGCAATAATGCACAAAAAAAGTGGGGAGAGCAGGATTCGAACCTACGAAGGCGTACGCCAGCAGATTTACAGTCTGCCCCCGTTGGCCGCTTGGGTACCTCCCCGGCTTTCTCTAGCCGGCGGCGGGGTTCGAACCCGCGACCTGCTGATTACAAATCAGCTGCTCTGGCCGCTGAGCTACGCCGGCGCGTCGACGGGTATT
>DATKVT010000068.1 GCA_035529935.1 Williamwhitmania sp.
GATCGGAGGCAACAATATATTAGCAGTCCCTTTTTATGAGTGGGCAACGGAGGGCGGAATATGAAAATAGAGATCGGTAATCGGTGAAATCAAATTTGAGAATTGTGATTGTTGATTTGAGATTCGAGATTTAACTCATTAAGACAACTCACAACTCACAACTCACAACTCACCACTCACCACTCACAACTCACAACTCACAACTCACAACTCACAACTCACAACTCACAATTTCCCCTACCTTTGCTGCACTAAGTTGCTCCAATGAACAGCATTTGCTTCATAGTAAACTCGAAGAAAACCAAGCTAAACCAGTTTCGGCGGGAGGTTAGCAGCTGCTTTGCGCCAGCCTTTCGGGTGGAGTTTTTGGTTACCAACGGCCATCGCAGCGCCGAGCAGCTGGCTCTGCAGGCCACAAACCAAGGCTTTCGCTACATTATTGCCGTAGGCGGCGATGGAACGGTTAGCGAGGTTATCAACGGGGTTATGCTGGCTCCGGTAGAGCAGCGAAGCAGAGTGATTGTGGGTGTGCTACCGTGGGGAACCGGCAACGACTTTGCCCGAACGCTAAGAGCCCCATCGTCCATTGCTCGCCTAAAGGAGCAGATAGAGCAGCACCGGGTTGGCCTAATCGACCTTGGGGTGGTTACCTACATCGACCACGACGGCCACAGCACCAGCCGCTACTTCAACAACATTGCCGATGTGGGCATTGGTCCCAATACCATAATTGCTGCAGGAAAAATGTCGACGTGGCTTGGTGCAACGCTCGCCTTTTCGCTGGCAGCCATCAACTCGCTGCTATTTATTAAACCGGAACCTATCTATCTGGAAGCCGAAAATACGAGCTACTCGGGAAAGGTTAAGTGCGTGTGCATAGCCAACGGTCGCTACTTTGGCAGCGGGCTGGGCATTGCGCCACAGGCCAGCATCACCAACGGCACGTTGAGCATTGTGGTGGTGGAGGATGTATCGGCGCTCCTTTTTCTACGATTTATGCGCTCGCTGCGTGCAGCCAAGCCCATAATTCATCCTAAGGTTCACTACCATACTGCCAATGAGGTAACCATTGCCGCCGGCGAAAGAGCCATTCCGCTCGATATCGACGGCGAAGTTCCGGGGTTTGCGCCGGTTTCGGCAAAAATTCTTCCGGCCAGCATCGCGCTGCTGGGTGACTGCTTTCCAGCCAATGCAGCAGCCAAGGAGCAACTCAGCGTTGAGGTGACCCGCTACTCGGTATAGAAGTAGGCGGCCTTGTCGTTTTTACCGTTGTTTATTTCGGTAAAGTACTTCTCATCTAAGGTTATCTCAAAGGTTTTGGTATCGATGTACTTGGGAACTATAATAACCTTGCCATCTCCAACACCTTTAAGTATTATTCCACCAATTTATAAAAAGAATTCAGGCTCTTTTCTCTCGGTACAGATGGAATACAATCTTTCTTTTGTTGCGTTGATTATTGGATTGTTAAAAAAGCGTGCATCCACCGGACAGCTTTTAATGCAGGCACAGCACCATGTACACAGCTCTTTATTTGTGATTACCTCATCGTTTATTGTAATTGCATTGGTAGGGCAAGCATCAACACAAATTCCGCATTTAGTGCATTTTGCAAAATCGGTTTCGGGAGAAATTGCCTCGTCCAATTGTTTTCGCTCCTTATATGGATAGTTGCCCGGAACCTCTAATTCTGAAACCTCATTTTTACCCTTTAGCCCCATCATTTTAGAATGAACCCTTCGAGCGAAATCGGCGCATTGGATTAAATCCAACTTGTCAGGTCTTCCTTGCGCAAGAGGTTTGTCTACCGTTGAGTATGAATGTTCTCCAATAAATGCTGCCGCGGCAATTACGTTGAAACCAGAATTGCTAGCAATCTCCTTTAGCTCCAACAGTGCATCCTCAAAAGCCCGATTACCGTAAACAGCTACAATTACTGCAGGTGCATTATTTGCATGAAACTTCTTTAATCTTTCAATAGCATCTATGGGCAGGCGACCACTGTATGTAGGCATACCAATTACGGTTAAGCCTCTATTGCTTAACTCAAATCCAGAATCGGTTTTTGTTGATGAAATGTTATACTCTGCTATTGGCGAAAGGCCAAGTCCGTGGCCAATTTCTCTAACAATTGTTTGTGTTGTTCCTGTTGGTGAATAGTAAATTAAGTTTAATGCCTCCATTGTTTCCATTACGTTATTATAGCGTTTCTCAATATTTTGTCTCTAGTAATTTTTATTGGCACCACAAGTTGGGCAACTATACCAAACTCATTTACAAACCAAAACAATTATTGGCTTTTCATTCCATTCGGATGTGTTACCCCAGATTTGTATATGGATTTGTATTTCAAAGGTAGCGCTATTTCTCATAGGTGGTAAATCGTGGACTATTATTATTTCACGCGCTGGAGGCGTAATACCGTGCAGCGATGCAATCGGTTGTATTCTTCGATCATCTCATAATTTCGGTGTGTTTCTATTGCAATCATGTTGTGATTGCGGTGCATAGGAGGTCGGTAGAATTTTATGCCACTTGTGCGTGCACCGCTCGCGCACGGAACTTTTGATAGCGGGGGCTTACCGTGCAATAATGGTTTGCTGGTAAAAAATGGGGGAGAAAAACATTTCGCCCCTACATACTATGAATTGCCTTTTGATGTATTGGAGACACACGATCGTGTGTCTCTACATTCGGTCTAATTCTTTTACCCCCCCGTTGCGGGATCTCCGCTGCGACTTCCTCTAACTCCATTTAACTTCCTCTAACTTCCTCTAACTCCCATTTTTTTATTTTTCCGTTACCTTTGTAACAAAAACGATGCGATACCTCACCCGAACAATCCTGTTCGTCTCATTCATAAGCCTCTTTACCGACATCGCCAGCGAAATGCTATACCCGGTAATGCCCATATATCTCGAATCCATTGGCTTTTCGGTTGCGCTAATTGGGCTGTTGGAGGGAATTGCCGAAGCCACAGCCGGCATTAGCAAGGGTTACTTTGGCAAACTCTCAGATAGGGTTGGACAGCGTGTGCCTTTCATAAAATGGGGCTACGCCATGAGCGCCGTCTCCAAGCCTTTAATGGCGGCGCTCACTCTGCCACTATGGATATTTGGTGCACGCTTTATGGATCGCCTTGGTAAAGGAGTAAGAACCGCCTCCCGCGATGCGCTGCTGAGCGACGAATCTACCCCTGAAAACAAAGGCAAAGTTTTTGGTTTCCACAGGGGAATGGATACGCTTGGTGCAGCAATAGGTCCATTGATGGCACTGCTATTCCTCGCGGCACTGCCTGGTCACTACCGCCTCCTTTTTGTGCTGGCATTTATACCCGGCGTGGTGGCCGTAGGCCTCACCTTTCTGGTAAAAGAGTCGAAGAGCACGGCTAAGCCCAAGCAAACCACATCGGGGAAGAACTTCTTTTCGTTCCTCTCCTACTGGAAAGTTGCTAGCCCCAGCTTCAAAACCTTAATTCCCATTCTGCTGCTCTTTACGCTGTTCAACAGCAGCGATGTTTTCTTGCTTCTAAAAATAAAGCAGGCCGGATTAAGTGATATCTACATGATTGGCACCTATATTTTCTACAACCTCATATACGCGTTAGCAGCTTGGCCCATGGGCATACTGGCCGACAGGTTGGGAATGAAGCGCGTGCTCGTCTTCGGCCTGCTACTTTTTGCCGGTGCCTACCTAGGAATGCCTTTTGCAGGAAAACTGTGGCAATTTGGAGTTTTGTTTGGAGTTTATGCGCTCTACGCCGCCTCCACCGAGGGTGTCTCAAAAGCATGGATTACCAACCTTTGCCGCAAGGAGGATTCAGCCACTGCCATTGGTTTTTATACAGCACTCTCAAGTGTCGCCATGCTGCTGGCTAGCATCACTGCAGGCATTATTTGGGAAAAAGTTTCACCGGGTGCCGTTTTTGCCATCTCTGGAACTGTTGCTGCACTTTGTGCCATCCTGCTGGTTGCCTTTGGGCACAAAATGAAGCCAAACATCAAAACCCAACCCTAGCGTGGCAATCAAAAGTTGGTAAATAATGCTCCATTTACATACGCAACCTCAAACGTTTGAAACTTAATGAATGGCGCACATTAACACTTTCTTCAAAAAAAAATAAAATGACCAAAAAACCTTTATCAATTTTTTTGGTAGTTTTGTAGGCTGTGGCAATTCGTTATGAATTAAAATACAACACACTATAATTCAAACTTAAAAGAGCAAGTAAAATGACGCAAGTAAAACGCGTTTACTCCTTTGGTGGCAAGACTGCTGAAGGTAAGGCGGACATGAAGAATCTGCTTGGTGGAAAGGGAGCCAACTTGGCCGAAATGTGTTTGCTGGAACTTCCAGTTCCTGCAGGATTTACCATTACCACCGACACCTGCAACGACTATTACAAAAACGGAACTGAACTTCCTGCCGATCTCATGCCTCAGGTGTGGGAAGCCATGAAGAACGTTGAAAACATCATGGGAATGAAGTATGGCGACACGGAGAATCCACTTCTTGTTTCCTGCCGCTCTGGCGCTCGCAGCTCCATGCCCGGTATGATGGACACCGTACTTAACATTGGTCTCTCTTCCAAAACCATTCCCGGTTTACTCAAGAAGACCAACAACCCCCGCTTTGTGTGGGACTCCTACCGTCGTCTTATTATGATGTATGCCGATGTTGTTATGGAAAAAGCCGAAGGCATTGAGCCAGTTGGTGGCGGAATCCGTAAGCAACTCGATGGTATGCTCGATAAGTTCAAGCACAGCAAGGGTTACAAGAGCGATACCGACATGAGCGCCGATGATCTAAAACTTCTCGGTGAAGATTTTAAGAAAAAAATTCAAGAAGTTCTTGGCAAACCTTTCCCCGACGATGCAAAGGAGCAGATGATTGGTGGTATTAAGGCCGTATTCAAGAGCTGGAACGGAAAGAAGGCCGTTTCCTACCGCCGTATCGAAGGTATTCCCGACGATTGGGGAACAGCAGTAAACGTTCAGTCCATGGTATTTGGAAACATGGGTGATAGCTCTGCTACCGGAGTTGCCTTTACCCGTAACCCTGCAACCGGCGATAACATTTTCTACGGTGAGTGGCTAGTTAACGCTCAGGGCGAAGACGTGGTTGCTGGTATCCGCACTCCAAACCCACTTAACGACGACACCAAGAACGAGCAGAACAATCACCTGCACAGCATGCAGGAGTCAATGCCCGGAACTTATAAAGAACTCGATAAGATTAGAGCAACCCTGGAGAAGAACTACAAGGACATGCTCGACATTGAGTTTACAATTCAGGATGGCAAGCTATACATGCTGCAGTGCCGCGTTGGAAAACGTACCGGAACTGCTGCCCTCAACATGGCCATGGATATGCTCCACGACAAGCTTATCGACGAGCCAACCGCAGTAATGCGTCTCGACCCTGCTCAGCTCGACGAACTCCTTCACCCCATTATCGACCCTGCTTCCGAGAAGGATGCAACCCCATTCGTTAAGGGTCTTCCTGCAGGTCCAGGTGCCGCTGTAGGTAAGGTAGTGTTTACAGCAGAGGATGCTGTAGCATGGTTCCGCAAGGGCGAAAAGGTTATCTTGGTTCGTGAAGAGACCAATCCAGAAGATGTTGAAGGTATGCGTGCCGCTGCAGGTATTCTTACCGCCCGTGGTGGTATGACCTCTCACGCTGCGCTTGTTGCCCGCGGATGGGGTAAGTGCTGCATCGTTGGTGCTGGCGCACTCCACGTTGACGTTGATGCCAAGATTGCAAAGGTTGTTGGAACCGACGTTGTTATTAAGGAAGGTGATATCCTCACCCTTAATGGAACCAAGGGACACGCTTACCAAGGCTCACTTAAACTCATGGATGCCACTGAAAACCCACGCTTCCAAGAGTTCATGAAGTTGGTGGACAAGAATCGCAAGATGGGTGTTCGCACCAATGCCGATACTGCTGTTGATGCAAAGATTGCCCGCGATTTTGGAGCCGAAGGTGTCGGTCTGTTCCGCACCGAGCACATGTTCTACGGTGAAGGTGCCGAGCAACCTCTATTCCTGCTCCGCAAGATGATTCTCAGCTCTACCGTTGAGGAGCGTCGTGCTGCGCTTGACGAGCTTTCAGTATTTGTTAAGAAGGATATGAAGGCTACGCTGTTGGCTATGGATACCCTGCCAGTAACCTTCCGTTTGCTCGACCCACCACTTCACGAATTTGTTCCTCAAGGTGCTGAAAAGCAGGCTGAGCTAGCTAAGGCTCTTGGCATTTCTGTTGATGCCATTGCTAAGCGCGGTGAAGCACTCCACGAGAGTAACCCAATGATGGGTCACCGTGGTGTTCGTCTTGGCGTTACCTATCCTGAAGTTTCTGAAATGCAGGTAAGAGCTATCTTTGAGGCTACTGCCGAGCTGATGAAGGAAGGCAAGAGTCCAAAGCCAGAAATTATGGTTCCTGTAACCTGCGACGTTTCTGAGCTCGACTTCACCAAGAAGATTGTTGACCGCGTATATGCCGAAGTTATTGCCAAGTTTGGAATCAAGGAAATTCACTACCTCTACGGTACCATGATTGAAATTCCTCGCGCTTCCCTACTTGCTGACCGTATGGCTAAAACCGCCCAGTTCTTCTCCTTTGGAACCAACGACCTTACTCAGATGTCGTTTGGCTTCAGCCGCGATGATATTGGCGGGTTTATGAACCACTACCTCGATGCTAAGCTGTTGGCTGCTGACCCATTCCAGACCATTGATCAGGACGGCGTTGGACAGCTCATCACCATGGGTGTTGAAAAGGGCCGTTCCACTCGCCCCGACCTTAAGGTTGGGATCTGCGGCGAGCAAGGTGGTGACCCTGCTTCGGTAGAGTTCTGCTTCAAGAACGGACTCAACTACGTTAGCTGCTCACCATTCCGCGTGCCAATTGCACGTTTGGCTGCAGCTCAATCGTCCATCAGAGCTTCAAGAAAGAAGTAATTGCTGATTACATAAGATAGACAAGCCGCTCCATTTTGGGGCGGCTTCTTTTTTATACCGATGCTCTCATCGCACAAATCCGTTCTATTTGGCTCTTTGTAACGCTGCAAATTCTTTCTCGACCAATGCAACGCTTAAACCGTCGGCAGCAATATGGGGTGAGGAGATGCAAAGGCCTCCAAGGATATGTCCCAGAAGTAGGCAATCGGAGAGCTCATACTTTTGCTTGTAACCATATAGAAAGCCGGAAAAGAAGGCATCGCCGGCACCATTGGCATCCACCAGCTGATACTTGCTCACAGAAGGAGTATCGAGCCACGTCCCTTCAGGAGTGAGCAGTGTTGCCCCTGCCTTACCATGCGTGCACACCACCAACCGCTTACCCTTGGCCATAATCGCGGCCATGGTTTTTCTATGGTCGGGAAGATTGTCGGAGCTCATAAAGATATAGTCCGAAGCCTCAATAAAATCGTGATGGTAGCTGCTTACACCATCGTAGTCGTGCAGATCGGTCCAAACCTCACTCCCATGCTTTTTCAGGAAGGGAATGTAGTTGCGGCAATAGTTCACAATGTTGAGCACCACCACATCGGCCTTTTTAATCTCAGGCTCCATGTCGGCATAACGGATTGGTGGCTCATTGGAGGTTGGATTTACGAAAATGGAAATCCTTCGTCCTAACTTATCCATAATGTTTACATGTCGCTCGGTTCCGTTGGGGTCGATATCGTAAATTGCACAAATGGGTTTTGAACCCAAAAAATTCTTTATCCGCTGGCCATACATATCGTTACCCAGCACCACCTGAAGTGTGGTATCAAAACCAAGGTAGCAGCAGTTGGCAGCCTTTCCTGTTCCTGTAGAGCCAACCGTTTCAACAAACACCGACTCGTGAATGGTCTGCGGTATGGGTTCTGGAAATTCATCGAGGTAAACGATGGAGTCGAAGGAAGCTCCTCCCAATATCAATAGGTTCATGGTTCCTTTACTTTGTGATTACAAAGGCAAGTTATTAAATTAACAAAATCAAGAATCATCCAAATACAAGATATTAACCGATTCGTAGAAAATCCAAAGGTGCCATGGTGCTACATCCACAAGGCCAAAGCAACACCTGCATGCTAGTGACAAAAATTATGCACAAATAAAGGAAATATCAAAACGTAAATGAACAACCATTCATTCTCTTTGTTTTTTCTGCATTATCAACCTCAACAAAATGGTACGGCAAAAAACGGAAGACAAGCGGGAAGCAATACTGAAAGCCACTCTAGGATTGGTTAACAACAACGGGTTCCACGCGGCACCCATGTCGAAAATTGCTACAGATGCAGGTATTTCCGCTGGCACCATCTACCTCTACTTTCAGAACAAGGAAGACCTGATAAACACGCTCTACCGAGAACTGAAAAATAAGTTTGCGAGCAAAGCATTGCAAGGTTTTAACCAAGAAGCACCCGTAAAAAAGGGGTTCGAAACTATCTGGAGAAACATTCTTCAATACAAACTGAGTGAACCGGAGGAGGCCGCCTTCCTGGAGCAGTGCGACAATACCCCAATGGTTACCGACGCCAGCCGAGAAGTTGGATTCAAGTCAGTGCAGCCGCTTTTCGACCTGTGGGAGCGCGGTCAACACGAAGGTATTATTAAGCCACTATGCCGCCACATGCTCTTTGCCTTTTCGCTTTTTCCGATGATATACGTAGCTCGTGTCTACATTAAATCGGGTAAAGAGCTGAGTGCCGAGGCTATCAACATGGCCTTTGAGGCTTCTTGGGACGCCATTAAAACCTAAAAAAATTTCACAATCACTGAATATTTGTTCATTCTAAAAATTTCAACATATATGGAAACTCAGAAAAAAAAATACACCGCAATTGCCACCGCCACAGGCGGTAGAAATAACGCTTGACCGCGTTAAGGAGGGTGGCCTTGGCCTTTCGTCCAAACTGCTAATAAAAACTAATAGAGACGGCACACAAGGTTTACCCCTTCTCCAAAGCCACACGCAACAACATTGAGGTAGAATTAACTCTCCTCTCCTAATCACAAAAACAACAGACAATGAATAGAGAAATATTGCTAAAATCGAGACCAGTGGGTAAGCCCACGGCCGAAAACTTTGAAATAGTAAAGGCACCTGCCATAACGCTAAACAACGGTGAACTTCTGCTAAAGGCTAGGTTCATTTCGGTAGACCCCTACATGCGTGGGAGAATGAGCGATGCAAAATCGTACATTGAACCATATCAGATTGGAAAGCCAATCGAAGGCGGAGTAGTTGCAGAGGTGGTTGAAAGTCGCAGTCCACAATTTAGCCCCGGCGATGCAGTGATTGGCATGCTACAGTGGAAACTGGTACAGGCAGTGCCTGCCGAAAAGGTAACCAAGCTAAACAAGGAAGTTGCTCAACTTGGCTACTACCTTGGCATACTTGGAATGCCCGGACTTACGGCCTACTTTGGTCTGCTGGACATTGGTAAACCGCAGGAAGGCGAAACCGTCGTGGTTTCCGGTGCAGCTGGTGCGGTAGGCATGGTTGTGGGTCAAATTGCTAAGCTAAAAGGCTGCCACGTAGTTGGCATAGCAGGCAGCGATGCCAAAATCAACTACCTCAAAAAAGAGTTGAAGTTTGATGAGGTAATAAACTACCGAACCACCAAAAACATTGCCGAGGCTGTGGCTCAAGCATGTCCCAACGGTGTGGACGTTTACTTCGATAATGTGGGGGGCGAAATTTCGGACGCGGTAATGGCGCAAATCAACAAGGGCGCAAGGATAGCTGTCTGCGGACAAATATCGCTCTACAACAGCACCGAAATGCCGGTTGGACCAAGGCTACAACCCACAATCCTAAAGAAAAGCGCACTTATGCAGGGCTTCATCGTAAGCAACTATGCAGCAAGGTTTCCCGAGGGTGTAAAGCAGCTGGCTCAGTGGCTTAGTGAGGGAAAGCTAACCTACCAACAAACCATAACCAAAGGTTTCGAAAACCTGCCCGCCGCATTTATGGGACTATTCGAAGGAGAAAATATGGGCAAGTCGTTAGTCGAAATCGAGTAAGGATTGTTTAACAGAAAAATATTTACGCTATGAAAACACGACAACTAGGAAAGAGTAAGCTCAACGTTTTCCCCATTGGCCTTGGTGCCATGGGAATGTCCGATTTTTATGGGCAAGCCGACGAGAAAGAATCGATAAAAACGTTGCACACTGCCATTGAACATGGGGTAAATTTTATCGATACGGCCGATATGTATGGCTACGGAGAAAACGAAAAGTTGGTGCACAAGGCCTTTAACGGCATGTGGGACAAGTTAATTCTCGCCACCAAGTTTGGTATTGTTCGCGACAAGCAAAACCCGGTTAACCGGAGTATTAACGGTAAGCCGGAATATGTGAAGCAGGCCTGTGAAGCCAGCCTTAAGCGGCTAGGTCGCGAAACCATCGACCTTTACTACCTGCACCGCGTCGACCAGTCCACTCCCATTGAGGAGACCGTTGGCGCGATGGCCGAGCTGGTTAAGGAGGGAAAGGTTCGCTACATTGGTCTTTCGGAGATTTCAGGAGAAACGCTTCGCCGCGCTAATGCCGTTCACCCCATCACCGCCGTGCAAAGCGAATACTCACTCTGGTCGCAGGACGTAGAGCAAACCACCCTACCAACCATTCGCGAACTTGGTGCAAGCCTTGTAGCCTACAGCCCGCTGGGCCGTGGATTCCTCACCGGACGATTCCAAAAGTTTGATGATTTGCCAAAGGACGATTTTCGACGCTTCTCGCCGCGCTTTCAGGGTGAAAACTTCGATAAAAACCTACAGCTGCTGAAATTGGTAGAGGAAATTGCCGCCGACAAGGGGTGTAAGCCATCGCAACTGGCGCTAGCATGGCTGCTGGCTCAGGGCAATGAGGTGGTTCCCATTCCAGGTACCACCAAGGTAGCCAACCTACTGGAAAATATCGCAGCCGTCAACATATCGCTTACCAACGACGAGATTAGCCGCATTGGTAACGTTATGAAGAACATTCATGGCGAACGCTACGATGCATCTGGCATGAAGCTCGTAAACGCGTAATAACAACTCTAAAAACGACAGTTAAATTTTGAATATAAAACGATGATTAACAACAAATACCAAGCGCTCTTTCACCCCATCACCCTACCCCACTCCGGGCTGGTGCTGCCCAACCGCATTGTGATGGCTCCCATGACCACCTACTCGGGGAATTCCGATGGCACAGCCACCGATGCAGAGGTAGCTTACTATGCTCGGCGCTCAAAGGCGGCCGGCACCATAATGACTGCTTGCGCCTATGTTATTCCTCACGGAAAGGGGTTTCGCGGACAAATTGGTGTTCACTCCGACACCATGATTCCAAGCCTTAAAAGGATAGCCGAGGCAATTAAAAAGGATGGTGCCAAGGCCATTCTGCAAATCTACCATGGGGGAAGAATGTCTCCACCCGAGGAGGTGCCTAACGGTAGGGTGCTAAGCGCAAGCAACATTCCAGCCACCTACGGCAATGCCCCCATTCCGCACCCTATGACAGAAGCGGAGATAGAGGAAACCATTGCTGCCTTTGGAGAGGCAACTCGTAGAGCAATCGAAGCTGGCTTCGATGGCGTAGAGATTCATGGTGCCAATACCTACCTGCTACAGCAGTTCTTCTCGCCGCATGCCAATCGCAGGGAGGACAAGTGGGGCGACTCCATTGAAAAGAGAATGGCCTTTCCACTGGCAATAGTTGAAGCAGTAACAGCTGCAGCAGCAAAGCATGCCAAAGCACCCTTTGCCGTAGGTTACAGGCTTTCACCCGAGGAGGTGGAGGAGCCGGGAATAACCATAAGCGACACGCTGCAGCTGGCCAATGCGCTGGCATCGACAAAGCTCGACTTCCTGCACATCTCCACCATGAGCTACGCTGGTGGCTCGCTGCGCAACAGCGACGACACGGCCCCGCGGGCACTGCTCATCCACAACCATGTTGGCCACAGGATTCCCGTTATTGGTGTTGGCTCCATCCACAACCCGGAGGAGGTAACAACCGTGCTAAATGCCGGCATTCCTTTAGTGGCACTGGGGCGAGAGCTGCTCATGGAGCCCGACTGGCTAACCAAGGTAAAGGAGGGTCAAGAGCACGATATCCGCACCACCCTTTCCAAGCAGGCACAGGCAGAGCTCGTTATTCCCGATCCCATGTGGCAGGGCCTCATTACCCGAAAAGGGTGGCTTCCCGTGGTAGAGTAATTATAAAAGAGATGCCGGATTTGCTCCGGCATTTTTTTATGCATAAAGTTAGGTATTAGGTTAACAACAACATTCCATTCAGAGAAAGTGGTTTTTAGAGTTAGGTTGACCACGAGTTGTTAATAATTGTTTTTCAACAACATAAAAATCGCACGCATTGACTTTCTAAAACCAATGCATTAATTTTAAGGCAAAAGTCCGAAGGGCATAAATACATTAAAATAAAGAACAAAAGAACGACCTAAAAAGATGTCAAATGAAATTATCCCTTAACCTCGGAGAGGTTATATGTTTGTAGAACATCCACAGCAGAAAAAAAATTCGACCCCGAATGGGGTCGCACATTCATTCTCGAACGCTTTCTACAAACATGCAATCACTCCGGGATTGAAAAAAGAATAAAAAAATCAGAAGATTACACTAGCCGTAAATACCTCAGACAAAAATTGAAACACCCTCCAGAATGACATGACCTAACAACCTCGGAGAGGTCAAATATTTTGAAGAAACACGTACCTATTAATTCAAGAACCTGCTTACCTTTGGTTGTTGTGTGTTGAATAGCATTGTCACCAACCATTTTTAAATCAAACAAAATGAAAAATCTAGCACTTACTATTCTGCTCGGTCTGTCATCCATCGGGCTATTTGCACAGGAAAAGGTAGATTCCACATTTACCCAATCGGCTATAACCTTAAAAACATCAACAGGTGACATTTT
The DNA here is from genome assembly GCA_035529935.1 of Williamwhitmania sp. Classification (NCBI taxonomy): domain Bacteria; kingdom Pseudomonadati; phylum Bacteroidota; class Bacteroidia; order Bacteroidales; family Williamwhitmaniaceae; genus Williamwhitmania; species Williamwhitmania sp. The sequence continues at coordinate 12,933 of DATKVT010000068.1, forward strand.
TGGCACGCTCACCATGCCCAACAGCCCGAAGCTCGTTCCTGTTGTGCTAATTGTTCCTGGCTCCGGCCCCACCGATAGAGACTGCAACTCACCGCTGGGTATTCATACCAACGCATACAAGATGCTGGCCGAAGGACTAGCCCAAAGGGGCATTGCCACCCTCCGGTTCGACAAGCGAGGAATTGGTGAGAGCAAAGCGGCTATGACCAGCGAAAGCGACCTTCGATTCGACACCTACATCAACGATGTGGTTGGCTGGATATCGCTTTTAAAAACGGATAAGCGGTTTTCGAAAATCATAGTATTGGGACATAGTGAAGGTTCGCTTTTAGGAATGGTTGCTGCAGAAAGAGCTAAGGTTGCTGCCTTTATCTCCATAGCCGGTGCAGGAAAACCAGCCGATGAAATTCTGCAGGAGCAGCTCAAAACCAAACTTCCACCCCAGCTGATGGATGAGTCGAACAAGATTCTCGACAGCCTCAGAGCCGGCAAAACCGTTTCGAATGTAAGCCCCGCATTGGCTCCTCTTTATCGCCAAAGCGTACAGCCATATATGATTTCGTGGATAAAGTACAATCCCACACAGGAGATTGCCAAACTGAAAATCCCGGTTCTAATCATCCAAGGCACCACCGACATTCAGGTCTCAGTGGAGGATGCCAAGCTGCTATCGCAGGCAAAACCAGACGCCAAGTTGCTAATTATCGACAACATGAACCACGTGATGAAGGAGGCCACCGCCGACATTCAGCAAAACATGGCCACCTACAAAAATCCGGAACTGCCGTTGAAGTCGGGGTTGGTGGAGGATATTGCCAGCTTTATAGAAACAAAAAAATGATGGTTTGCAGAAAATATTTACAATTCCACATAAGGAATAAAAAGGCTAATCAATCCCTAATTGTTAAAGCACACTATTTAATGCACCGCTCATTGAATAGCTTTTCTGCAGGCTTCTGACCAAGTTGTTTATCCAAAAACGACCAGTCTAAACATGCTTTATCTACTTGATTAAGGTTATAGTAAACATAAGCTCTATCGTAATACGCATCAACGTATAGAGAATCAATGGATATACAATTAGAAAAAGACAAAACTGCCTTTTCTAACTCGCTACTATTCGCATAATTTACACCCTCCTTAAAATACTTATTCGACAACAGGATGTCGTTATAAGCAAGTTGTTTTGACTTTTTAAAAACAAAATTAGGATCAAATTTAAGTGCAAAGAGTTTGACACCAGCAGTTTTATGTGAAGCTTCGGAAATAAAGAAGGCAACCAAATCAACTTTATAGTATATCTTTCGATTAACTGGCCAAAGTTTCCATGAATTATTGTTTTTTATTATTTTCAAAATTTTAGCGACAACTTTATCTGGAATGTTTTTATTGTCAATGAGTCTTACATGATTACACACACCAAATGAATCCAGCATTGCCTCCATTCCTATATATCCATTGTAATTACGCGATCCGAAACGGGTATCAATCAGATATTGCCAAACTCCAGTATAAAATGGAAGAAATATTTTGCTCAACCGAACTACTGTATCATTTTCGTACTCAACCAACTTATTAGAAAAGATATAGTCGATGTAATTCTTCTCCTTTAGAAAGATAAACTTATTAACTTTATCATCAGGGCTTCCGTCGTCATTTACTAAGACAACCAAGCTCGTATCATTAACCGATTTCACTTTATAGAGATCAACATTGGTTTTAAGAATTGAATCCCCAATAAAGGAAAACGGAACCATCCATTGGTATGAATCATTATAATTAATACCAATATGACTATGAGAAATATGAAAAATAGTCTGGATAGTATCCATTCCATTTCTTTCAACATATCTACTGCCATCTTTCTTTTCAACTTTAACTCGAACCCAAGTATTATACAGTAATTTTTGCTTGGCCGTGGCGCAACCTGACAGCCATAATGCAATAAATATTAGGTATTTAAATATATTTGATTTCATTATTTAGCCATTAAATGATATTTTGATAATAAGAATGCAAAGCTTCGCTTCTTATATTTCAACAACATTAATATTAATACTAAATTAGAAAATACTTTCGAGTTTGGAACCAACTTTATCCAATATATTTTCCCTGGTTTCTACACCATGTCAAATGCTTGTAGAACACCCACAGCAGAAAAACATTCGACCCCGAATGAGGTCGCACATGCCTTCACAATACGCTTCCTACAAGCACGCCATCCCGCTTGGATTGAAACCGAAAAAAAACGGCCACACCTCCTACTCCATCTTCCCCTTAATGAATGCCACGTCGCGCTGCAGCTTATCGATGGCCTGCAGCACCTCCTCGCGCTCCACCTTACCCGCCGGAAGTTCATCGCTAATGTAGTGCACAAAGCGCCACATCTCCTTAACGTCGGACGCATTCACCTCGTAGGGCTTATACAAGGTGTTAAGCGAGATAAGGCGAAAGGCACCACTCTCCTCCAACCGGTTCTCCACCACCTTAAAGGCCACGCCATCGTCGAGGGTGAGCACCACAAAGGCTTCGCCGCTGCGGATGGTGGTCCAATCCTGCACAAACTCGCCGGTAACAAAGGCTCCGTCGGGAATGGGCAGCATGGAGTCGCCGCTGATTTGGAACGTGCGATACTTCCTGTCGCTCCGCAGAAAGGGAAGCCTGAATACCGGCAACCGACTAATAAACTCCGGGTCGGCAAAGCCCGCAAGGTAGCCAGCCTTAGCCTTTTCGGGTACCAGCTCAATGTTCTCCTCGTTGTCGCTGCCCACGGTGGCCGTAAGCACCCGCAGGTTGCTCCCCTTTAGGTAAACATCGAACCCTCGCTCCAGCTGCCGCAGCTGGCTTTCCGACAGCTTTTCCAAATCCACCTTCACCAGCGTATCGATGGAGACGTTGAAGTAGGCTGACGAGGAGATGAGCACATCGATGGTGGGCTGGGCAACACGATTTTCGTAGTTGTTGAGCGTAGGACGCTTGAGCCCCAGAATAGAGGCCAGCTCCTCCTGCGTTTTGCCCCTTCTCTTCCTCAACAATTTCATGTTCGAACTAAAAAACATCTTGCTTTTTGCTTTTAGTTAGATTATATTGTAATCTCAATATTGATTATTATCTAAGCAAAGATAAAATGATTTGAGAATTTGAGGATGAAATAATTTGAAAATTTGACGAAGAAGCACTATCCGATAGAAACTCACATCCAAGTCAACCTAAATGCCAAACACCTATATTCCTAGATAAAAATGGAGACCGACCGCCACATAGCGCACATGGACCTCGACACCTTTTTTGTGTCGGTGGAGCGACTGCTGCGAAGCGATTTGAACGGCAAGCCCGTAATAGTGGGAAGTCTTTCGGACCGGGGCGTGGTGGCTGCCTGCAGCTACGAGTCGCGGCGCTTTGGCGTTCACTCGGCCATGCCCATGAAGATGGCGCTGCGGCTCTGCCCCGATGCGGTGGTAATCCGTGGCGACATGGACCGCTACAGCCACTTTTCCCGCATGGTTACCGAGATTATTGCAGAGAAGGCTCCGCTATACGAAAAGACCTCCATCGACGAACACTACCTCGACATCACGGGGCTCGACCGCTACTTTGGCTGTAACAAATGGATGCACGAACTCCGGCAACGCATCATACAGGAAACCGGGCTACCCATCTCCTTTGGGCTCTCCGTAAATAAGACTGTGGCCAAGATTGCCACCGGAGAGGCCAAGCCCAACGGCGAAAAGGACGTCCCCTTTCCGCTGGTAAAACCATTCCTTGCACCACTCTCCATCGCACGCATTCCCGGCATTGGCGATAAAACATTCAGGCTGCTGCGCTCCATGGGGGTGGTAACCATCGACACGCTGAGTAACATCTCACCCGATATGATGGAGCGCGTGTTGGGTAAAAGCGGCATAGTGATATGGCGCAAGGCCAACGGCATCGACAACACTCCGGTGGAGCCCTACTCCGAAGCCAAAAGCATCAGCACCGAAACCACCTTTGAACAGGACACCACCGACGTTGCCATGCTCCGCGCCAAGCTGGTGCGCATGACCGAAAAGCTCTGCTACGAACTTCGCCGCGACGAACGGCTGGCTTCGGTGGTAACCGTAAAGCTGCGCTACTCCGACTTTAACACCTACACCATGCAGAAGCAGATATCCTACACCTCACTCGACCATCAGGTGAGACCCATAGTGGAGGCTCTCTTTGAGAAGCTATACCAGCGTCGCCTGCTAATCCGGCTCATTGGTGTTAAGCTGAGCGGCCTTATTCAGGGAACGCAGCAGCTCGACCTGTTTGAGGACACCAGCGAAATGGTTCACCTCTACCAGTCGCTTGACTACCTACGCCATCGCTTCAGCGTTAAAGCCGTTCGGTTGGCGAGCGGTATCACATCTCCCCCAAAACCATTAAGCCCCTGACAAAATGTGGATAGCAAAATCATACAACTCCCTCCTTTACGGAACACTACCCGTAGAGCAGCTGGTGGCACTGGCCAAGGCACAGGGGTTGGAGAGCCTCGCCCTCACCGACATTAATACCACACAAGGGATGATGGACTTCTACAAGCTGTGCCAGCAAAATGGAATAAAAGCCCTTGCCGGGGCCGAGTTCAGGGATAACGACAAGCTGCTGTATACCACCATCGCAAAAAATAAGGACGGACTCAGAGAGATAAACGAGCTGCTCACCCAGTGCAAGGAGCAGAAGAACATGGAAACAGCCCAGAACTATCGGTTTCAGAATGCATTTGTGCTCTACCCTTACGGCTCCCATGCCACGGCAACACTACGCGATGGGGAACTCATAAACGTTCGTCCCACCGATGTAAACCGGGTATTAGCCACAACCACCCAGCGTGAACTTCAGAAGATGGTGGCCTTTGCCCCAGTGACCGTTGCCGATGCCATGGAGTATGAACTGCATCGACATCTGAGAGCCATAGATCACAACACGCTCCTGAGCAAACTTACTCCAAACCAGCTGGCCTCCCCCAGCGAAACGCCTCAAAGCACGGATGAACTCCGGCAACGATTTGCCCAACTTCCTCTGCTGCTCGAAAACACAGAGTTGCTAACCGACTGCTGTTCCGTATCGCTCGATTTAAAAGGGAATAAAAACAAAAAAAACTTTACGGACAACTCCTACGACGACTACCTCCTGCTGGAAAAGCTGGCCTTCGACGGTTTAGAATACCGCTACGGAAAAGGCAACATGGAGGCAACGCAGCGAGTACAAAAGGAGCTGGAGATTATACACAAACTTGGGTTTTCGGCCTACTTCCTCATCACGTGGGACATTATTCGTTACACCATGTCGCAAGGCTTTTACCACGTGGGAAGAGGAAGTGGTGCTAACAGCGTTGTAGCCTACTGCCTCCGCATTACCGACGTCGACCCCATAGAGCTAAATCTCTACTTTGAGCGTTTCCTCAACCCCAATCGCTCATCTCCCCCCGATTTCGACATCGACTACAGCTGGAAGGACCGCGACAAGGTTCAGAGTTACATATTTCAACGTTACGACAAGCGGCACGTTGCGCTACTAGGAGCAAGTGTTACCTTTCAAGGAAGTTCTATCGTGCGAGAACTGGGTAAGGTATATGGGCTGCCCAAGGAGGAGGTTGACAAAATAGCCGATGGTGAGGTAGCACAGAAGGACATGGACCACATTGCCCAGCGAATTTTTACCATTGGAGGTATGATGGTCGATTTTCCCCATGTCCGCTCCATTCATGCAGGGGGTGTACTTATTTCGGAGGAACCCATTACCACCTACACCTCTCTTGAAACGCCCCCAAAGGGTTTTTATACCACCGAGTGGGACATGTATGTTGCGGAGGATATCGGCTTCGAAAAGTTCGACATTCTCAGCCAACGAGGAATCGGTCATATCAAAGAGGCTGCCGAAATCATTAAGCAAAACAGAGGCGACGACATAGACGTGCACTGCATCCAAAAGTTCAAGAAAGATGATAAGGTAAAGGAGCAGCTGAAGAGCGGTGAGACCATAGGCTGCTTCTATGTGGAAAGTCCGGCCATGCGTGGTTTGCTAAAGAAGCTGCGCTGCAACGACTACCTTACGCTGGTGGCCGCCAGCTCCATTATTCGTCCCGGAGTGGCCCAAAGCGGCATGATGCGCGAATACATTTTCCGCTTTCACAACCCCAACGGATTCAAGTACAACCATCCGGTAATGAAGGCTCAGCTCAGCGAAACATTCGGCGTAATGGTATACCAGGAAGATGTGCTAAAGGTATGCCACCACTTTGCCGGACTCAACCTAGCCGATGCCGATATCCTACGCAGGGCCATGAGCGGCAAGTTTCGTTCGAAGGGAGAGCTTAAGCGCATTGAAAACCTCTTTTTTAATGGAGCCGAGCAGCTGGAGCGACCTAAGGAGGTGGCAATGGAGGTATGGCGACAGATAGAATCGTTTGCCAACTACTCCTTTTCGAAGGCGCACTCAGCCTCGTATGCCGTGGAGAGCTACCAAAGCCTCTACCTAAAAGCGCACTATCCGTTGGAGTTCATGGTGGCGGTAATCAACAACTTTGGTGGCTTTTACCGCACATGGATATACTTCAACGAGGCTCGTAGGTGGGGCGCCACCATTAACCTTCCGTGTGTGAACAAGAGCACCTACAAAACCTGCATTTACGGGAACGACATATATGTGGGCTTCATCCATATTGCCAATTTGGAATCACCTCTGACCGAAAGAGTTATCGATGAAAGGGAGAAAAATGGTGCTTACCAAAGTTTAGCCGATTTTGTGCAACGCGTAAACACGGGCATTGAGCAGCTCATCATTCTTATTCGCATAAACGCCTTTCGCTTCACGGGTAAAACCAAGGCCACGCTGCTGTGGGAGGCCTACGCACTGCTCGACAAGAGAAAGCTGGAGCCTCAAGCAAAAAGCCTATTCTACGTTCCAGAGAAACAATTTACGCTACCCAACCTAGAGCAAACGGAGCTGGAGGACGTATTCGACGAAATCGATCTGCTGGGATTTCCCGTAACGCTCACCTGGTTCGACCTGCTCAAAACCTCGTTCCGGGGTGGACCACGAGCAAAAGACCTACTTCAACTCGTGGGAAGCACTGTAAAAATGCTCGGCACGCTGGTTCACATAAAATACACCAAAACCAAGCGAAACGAGCTAATGCACTTCGGCACCTTCATTGATGTGGAGGGGCAGCACTTCGATACGCTTCACTTTCCCAACACCTCATTGCACTGGCCATTTAAGGGTCCCGGCGTTTACCTCCTGCAGGGAATAGTTACCGAGGAGTTCGGCCATCCCAGCATTACCGTTGACAAAATGGCCAAGCTTGAAATAAAGCCCGACCCAAGAATGAAGCGATAGCGTAGATTCAAAAAACATCAATACCGAAAGAGATAAAAAACAATAGCCATGACCGACAAACTTCTCGATAAGCTAAACACCCTTTCGGCGGCAGCCAAGTACGACGTTTCGTGCTCCTCCAGCGGAAGCAGCCGAGCCAACAGCAACGGAGGATTGGGCAATGCTGCCAAGGCCGGTATCTGCCACTCCTTTACCGAGGACGGCCGCTGCATTTCACTCCTCAAAATTCTCATGACCAACCACTGCATTTACGACTGCGCATACTGCATCAACCGGAGGAGCAACGACGTGAAGCGCGCGGCATTTACGGTGGAGGAAATAGTGGACCTCACCATTAACTTCTACCGACGCAACTACATTGAAGGGCTCTTCCTGAGTTCAGGAGTTATGTGCAACCCCGACTACACCATGGAGCGCATTACCCGCGTGGCTAAAGAGCTCCGCCTCACCCATCGCTACAACGGATACATTCACCTAAAGGCCATTCCCGGTGCCAGCCGGGAGCTGGTGCACGAGGCAGGACTCTACGCCGACCGACTTAGCGTAAACATTGAAATACCTTCGGAGCAAAACCTAAAGATACTGGCACCGAATAAGAGATACACCAGCTAGCTTACGCCCATGAACCAGGTTTGTGAGCTGCTGGCCGAATACCGCTGACACAGAAAGCCTAGGATTAAGATTCCTCGCTTTGTTCCGGCTGGGCTAAGTGCACGGATTATTGTGGGTGACCGCGCTGAAGCCAACCTTCAAGTATTCTGAGAGGTAATTATTTGCATCATTACATAAAACTGATCAAGATTAAGAAGCACGGAAATCTGCCCAAAAGCATTTTTAAATATGGACTAACTCACATCGCAAGTATGATGTTAAACCCAGATTATATGAACAATATCGCTACATTCAAATTTCTGTCAGACACATGGGTTACTTTGTCAAAATCGTATTGAAAATGGAATAAAAAACGAGCTACTTTGCCAGCTAATTGGTATAGACAATGGCTTTTATGATTAGAAAGATGGCTTATCTCATGCGCTTTTGACAGTTCCACTTCAATGTGATTGCAAACAACAACCATAAGGCACATTGAAAAGGAGACGTTTGGATGAAAGAAGAATTAGCAAATACAAAAGTGGTGATTTATTTCCTCTATGGGTCAAGGAACATGACAATGTATATCTCACAACTCAAAATAATTTGGGATTTAAAATGGGACTTGCATGTGGGGAAGCAAGTCAAAAGTTGAATAAACCAGCAATTAGACTTGAAGGCACTCCCATTGATTTGAAGACCTTAACCAAGGAACGATTGATTCTGAATAAAAAACTGCAACAAAAACAAGGCATAACCACTAAAAGTTTCAATGGTCTACAAAAGGGTTGTATTCGATACAAAGTGCCGCTTGATACAAGCAAGTTTTGAATTCACCCGCCAACCAAATACAAGACCTTTTAGAGCCAGTAATAACAGAGATGGTGTTATAATATGAGAAGATTAAGTTTACGGCTAACTATTTTTGTGATTTATTCATTCACACAAATAGGCCTTTATGCACAGACCGACAAACTACCAACCTCAATAAAAGTTGGTATATATGAAAATCCACCAAAGGTTTTTACTAACGAAGAAGGGTTGCCCAATGGTATTTTCATTGACATTCTCAATGCTATTGCCGCAAAGTCAAACCTGAAAGTAGTATACGTCAAGGGCAATTGGAATGAGCTTATGAACAAGCTTACTAAAGGAGAAATAGATGTTTTGCCCGATATGGCGCGTACAGCTGACCGAGACTCCTTATTCCTATTTAACAATATTTCTGTTTGTAGCTCTTGGCTTGAGATATTCTCGAAACATCAAACCGCAATAAACTCATTTTCAGACCTAAATGGTAAAAGAATTGGACTGATTAAAGGTTCAGCGGAGGAACAGTATTTTAGGACCGTTGCAAAAAAGGATTTTACTGTTGACTTTGAACTTCATGCTTATGACAACTTTGAGCAACTCATGGGAGCAGTAAAAAACAACAAAATAGATGCAATTATTGCTGACCGTTTTTTTTACTTTTCTAAGTTTTATGATAAAAGTTTAATATCAACAGGAATAACTTTTCATCATGACGAACTTCATTTTGGTTTTTCAAAAAAGATCAATCCTCTATTGATTCAGGCTTTTGATAAGGAACTTGCTAAACTCAAAAATGATCCAGATTCAGAGTACTATGCATCTACTGACCGTTGGCTACATGCCCAACCCTTAATACCTAAATACATATTCTGGCTTGGTCTCATAGCATTGGGTGTTTTTCTTATAATTTCTGCATTTATTCTACTGCTTCGAAGAGAAGTAAGGCAAAAGACAAAAGAGCTTCAGAACAAAAACAATGAACTGGGATTGGCCCTTGAAAAAGCAAAAGAGGCAAATCAACTGAAAACTGAATTCTTACACAACATGAGCCACGAAGTACGCACCCCAATGAATGGCATAATAGGTTTTTCGAATATTCTTAATAGCCCAGATACGACCCCTGAAGAAAGAAGTTATTTCTCAAAAATTATTCAAAATAGCAGTCAACAATTGTTAAGAATTATTGATGACATACTTGAAATATCCACCCTTGAAAAAAAGCAAATAGCCCTTATTGAAGAGCCTTTTTTCCTAAATGATTTATTAATGGAGCTTTTTTCAGTTTTCAGTCTTAAATCGGAAGAACGCAACATTCCCCTTCATTTAAAAAATGGGTTGCCTGATAACCAGAGCCATATCATTTCTGATACGGCTAAATTAAATAAGATAATAAGCAACTTGCTGGAGAATGCGCTAAAATTCACCAATGAAGGGTTTATTGAAATGGGATACTACGTAGAACGAGATAATTTAGTAATATATGTGAAAGATACGGGTATTGGCATTTCTCCTGAAAACAAGGAAATTATATTTGAACGTTTTTCGCAGGTAGAAAAAGCAATGTCCCGGAAATATGGCGGATTAGGTTTAGGTTTATCTATTTCCAAAGAAAATGCCCAATTACTTGGTGGTGACATTACAGTAGAGTCTGAAAAAGGCAAAGGCGCTACTTTTTATGTTATGATTCCTTACAAACCGGCAAAAATTGATAGCAAATATTTATCTATTAATCCCCAAATGGACAAAACCACAGCAAGTGGTAATTTCACAATTCTTGTTGCAGAAGACGAACCAACAAATTTTCTCTACATTGAAACTATATTTAAAAAACAAAAGAGTATACCACTTGATGTAATACGTGCAAAAAACGGGCAGGAAGCAATAGATATTTGTATGAGGAATACAAACATTGATCTTGTTCTAATGGATATTAAAATGCCGATAATGGATGGATACGAAGCAACGGAAAAAATAAAAACATTTTGCCCCAAATTACCTATTATTGCTCAAACCGCATATTCCACTAAAGCGGATAATGAATTGGCCCAGAAATATAGATGTGATGATTTTATTTCGAAACCTATGGACAGCAAGAAGCTGATGAAATTGATTAACAAATATTTAAAGAAAGAGTAATACCGATTAGAACAAAGAAAAGCGCCCTAGCGCAGATGTACTCATCCGTTCCCACCATGCCTTTGTTAGTATAACGAAAGCAAAAACCTCACTACCTTGCAATTCCGTAGGCAAATATTGGCAGCAACTGGACGACAATTCGGCCCGAGCGCAGTTGGTTACAAATTGCAACCAACTGAAAAATAAAAAATCTGATGGGAGGTTATTTAAAACCCAACTGGCCAATTCTAAGCATTTAAGTTGATACCCTTTGACTCGCTTGGCCTTTATAAATGAGTAATGGGAATTTCGATACAAATCCAACTCCATCACCTTTGCGGATTATTTGCCGTTAGATTAGATGAGGGCAATAAAAAAGCCTTCCCGCATAGCGGAAAGGCTTTTGTGCTTCTGTTGCATCACTTATACTGGATGTATAGCCTCTACTGGGCATACATCAGCACATGATCCACAATCTGTGCAAACTTCTGGATCAATCTTGTAGATATCACCTGATGAGATAGCCTCTACTGGGCACTCGTCAATGCAGGTACCGCAAGCGGTGCAGTCTTCGCTAATTTTATAAGCCATTGCTTAAAATTTTTGGTTAAACGTCAATTAGACTTCGCAAATTTAAACGCAATTCGAAATATAAAAAAAATATTTCCTTAAATAGAATCATTTTAAACTAATTTAGCTGGCCGAGACACATCACACTCCATTACAGGCAGTTAAAAAATCACTCCAAAGACAATACCAACCAGATCAAGCTGGCTGAGCCGTAAAACAAGGCCTCCTCGTCGGGGCTGAAATTCCCAGCATGAAGGCGACCAACGCTCTTTTGACCTGCCACACCAAGCCTAAAAAACACTGAGGGAAAGAGGTGCGAATAGCGAGCAAAATCTTCGGTTGTCATTCTAATATCAAGTGCATTGATGTTCTCGCTACGCCAAAGCCTTGCAAGCATATCAATGGAGTACTGGGTGAGTTCCGGGTTATTGTATAGCGCAGGATAGCCATGCTTAACCTCTACCTTGCACTGCGCACCATGAGCCTTAGCAATGTTCACGGCCACATCGGTAATAACTTGATGAGCATTAGTGCGCCATGTTTCATCAAACGTGCGGAAGGTTCCTTCCACCAAAACTTCATCGGGAATAACGTTGGTGGCCCCATTGGCTACTACCTTCCCAAAGGAGAGCACCGTTGGAATCCCGGCTGGAGCCCGTCGGCTCACCACCTGCTGTAGTGAAACAATGATTTCGGCGGTGGCCAAAACCGTATCGGTAACGGTGTGTGGTAGTGCCGCATGTCCACCTCTGCCGGTAACCTTGAGGTATATCTCATCACCGGATGCCATATACCAACTTGGACGAAATCCAAATTTACCAACCGGTAAATCGGGGTCCACGTGCAGGGCAAACATGGCCTTTGGCTTGAACTTGTCAAAAAGCCCCTCCTCTATAATCTTTTTTGCACCGCCGGGAATCATCTCCTCTCCAGGCTGAAAAAGCAGCAGCACATCGTAGTTCAACTGCTTTTTGTGCCCTATCAGCAGCTCCGCTGCACCCAAAAGACACGATGTGTGTAGATCGTGACCACAGGCGTGCATTACCCCTGCTACCGTTGAGGCAAAGGGCAATCCCGTTGCCTCAGTCACTGGTAATGCATCCATGTCTGCTCGCAAAGCAATTACCTCGGCGTTGGGTTTTCCGCAGCGAACAATAGCATAAACGCCGGTACCAGCAATAGAATGGTGCTCAATACCCAAACCTTCCAGCCGTTCCATTATCAGAGCAGAGGTTGAGAACTCCTGAAAAGAGAGCTCCGGGTGCTGGTGTATCTCCCGTCGAGTTTTCGTCATGTTTGGCAATAGCTGCCGTGCTTCTTTCAGCAATTCATCTACACTTATCATGGTCAAATTTTTTCAGAAACAGTAAAAGCCATGCTATCACTTATCTTGCATAATGTCAAAACAACATGCTAAGTTAACAATTGCTCCGCACTTATTAAAAATCGGTGCTCAACGAAAAGTAGAAAATTCGTGGTTGCCTTACACCAGAATCCACACCCCAAGCCCAATCGAACCGCATAAAGTAACCCAATATTTTGCTTCTAACTCCAAATCCATAACCGTATACAATTGGGTCAAGGTTAGTCTCCACCTCCACCGTAATGGTTCCCTTCTGCTCGGTGCGCTTATCGTAGCCATTCTGTTCTCCATAAGGATTCAAACCCGTCCAAGCCGAGCCAATATCGCCAAAGAGGCATACCTGCAGATTGTCCCAAAACCCTGAACTGAGTGACCGGTTGGCAAAGTATCGTACAAATGGCCAGCGAACCTCGTTGTTGATAACGGCAAAACTATTGCCGTTTCTTACATTTTGGGGAAAACCGCGCAGGTTGGTTGCCAACGTCTGAAAAGCATAGGAAGCCTCCTGTTTCACAGGAATATTATTGTTGAAGGTGGGAACGGTGCTGCTAAAGTTTATCCAATTATCCACACTTCCTAGGTAGTAAACCAACCTAGCCTTGCCAAACGAGGTTGAGGTGGCGAACCGCCAAGCAAAAATGAGATCACGATGAATTTTTGCGTAGTGGCGAAAATCGAAGCCAACCACATGTAAATCTGGATTATTTCCGTTGACCTGCACGTATGATTCTTCAAAAAACTTGTAGCGAGTGCCATAGAAAATGTTGAGTCCACGACGGATGGTATTGTCAAAGATATATTCAAACTTTACACCACCCCATAGCTTGTTGGTATTTGGCGCACCAAGCGTTTGGTAGTCGGTTGCCAGCATAACCTGCCTATCGTGCCTTAAGGTAAAGGTGGCCCTAAAGGCTGAAACCTGTGTAAATGGATACTTTAACGCTAGAAGAAGTTCATGGGAGTGTACCTTCTCAATGGTAGTAGCCGTTTCGTTCTTAAAGGCCTGCCTATGGAAAACCAGCTGTTTATCCCATCGTCCCTTCAGATTCTCGAAGCTGAGCAGATACTCATTGCTAGCAAAATCGCTGGCAAAGCTAACGCCTGCAACTAGGCGGTAATCTTCAAACAGGTCGCGCGTGCCAATTTTGAAGAGCACATTCAATCCCGGGTTGAAGTAAACGGCTCCTCCGGTATAGGGCTGATACGACGCATTCAGAAACCCAAAATCAATTTGGCTAACAAGCGAGTGGGGATAAAAGGTGGTGTGATAAACATGTACCCTCTTCCGCTCCACGCTATCAGCCTCCGGACGTTGAATGTAGAAGTTATCACCATACTTTCGGGCAAAGTAGCTGTTCAATTTCTCGTCCTCAAACACGTAACTATTCACATCTACCTTTGCGTTGTCAGCAGGGGCATTGGCTTGCTCCACGCTATCGGCAACCGTCATGGGAATTACAACCATGGGTGGAGTTATGGCTGCAATGCTATCCTGCTCATGCTCCTTTTTTTGCTCCTCTGCCTCAAACACCGTTGGACGTAAAGGCTTTACAGAAAAGTTATCAAGTTCATTACCTGCTTCATCAAGATAGGTTTTGGTTAAACCATCCTGCATCACCACCTCTGCGTAGGTTGATCTTGCGGGGTTAAAATCGAATGAAGATATCCAGCCTTTGTAGTTGCTTTGTGGTGCCACATGCATTAGATAACGGTAGTGAATTGCCGTGTCGACGAAGCTAACTAAGCTATCCTCCTTGCCTACATACCAGTTGTTAATGCCATTTTTGTCGTCGGTAAAAGCAAAACGATTGTTGGAAAGCTCAACAGGTGAACGCTTAACAGACGAAGAAAAATCGTCGAGTCGAGTTGCCACGGCAGGCAGTGTAGTAATGGGATAATCGATGGTAAACAGGTTCTGAGCGCGCAATGGCTTATAATGTTTGTAATCGGTCGCCTGAAGGGTATCACCAGGGCGATTTGAAGTGAAAAGGATTGCCCTACCACGATGGATAAATCGAGGGTAAAGGTCGGCATAGGGATCGTTGGTAATTTGCTCCACCACCCCGCTGGCCATATTAAAAATGAACATGTCGTTCTGCCCATGAGTTACCGCCGAGAGCACCAGCTTGGAGCCATCGGGCGAAAACGAGTAGGCAAGCACTTTTCTGAAGTTGGGCAGCATACGCTTTGTTAGCTCTCTAGTCTCCGTATTGTAAAAATAGAGGTAAATCCACCCCTCCTCCTCTACGGTAAAGGTGAGTATGGTGGAGTTGGGATGCCAAGCTAAAACAGGGTTGGTATAGTCGGGAATCTGCTCGAGCTTGTATCCTAACGAAAAGATTCTTTTGGTTTTCTTGCGCTGAATATCGTATAGCCAAACGCGCTGCTGGCTCATTTCGTTGGTGACATAAGCCAAATACTTTCCATTGGCGCTCAACTTTACCTGCATGTAGGTTCTTCCAACCTTGGGATGCTTTACCACTGCAAGGCCGGTTGGTTCAACCCTAGTACTATCGTCGCTAAAGCGATTGCAGTAAAAGGCCCCCCAATCTTTCACCAACGCCTTAACTCTAGTTCCCAGCACTTGGTAGAATGCAGAATTAAAATCACGATTCACCCGGGTGAGGTAAAGGATATCGGAGATGGTTCCCCTGCCATAGGTTCGAGCCACAAAGAACCAAAACGATTGACCAGCCAAGGCGGCATCTTCACCCGTAAGGGATATCAGCCGATGGTAGCGTCCAGTAAGAAAGCCATTTTTGAACCGTGCATCGGTTTCGGAACTCCACTCCTGAGCCGTATACTTCTCCAGCCCTTTTTGAAACCATTCGGGGAGATCAACGCTTGTATCTCCAGTGAGCTTATCGCGCAAGGTGGATCCAGTTAATAGGTTCTGAATAACCACTGCTGCAACCACCTCTGACACCTGCTTCTCCAAGTCTTCGAGGCTGCCGTCGAAATAGATCGAAACTTTATTGTCGATAATGGTAGTGGTTCCTCCAATATTATACTCATCGGAGAAGCCCACAAGGCCAATGTTGCTCTGACGGAAATCGGAGAGTCGACTGTAGACAATAAAAATAAGTCGGCTATCGATGGGATTGTAGAATAGTTCCTCTGCATCGCTGAGTTTTTTTTCAGCAATTCTAGCCACATATTGAGCTACTTCCTGTCCTTCCTGGTAGTAGTAAACATCAAAACGGTCGTAACGAAGGTAGGTCCACTGAAAGGTGTTAAACTGGAGCCTACTTTTGCCAAAGCTCATCTGCAATCCGTTGTAGAATTGCCCCTCAACATTGCTGCTTGTTGCCATTACCACTAGCAGCAAGACAATAATCCTCAAGGGTAAATTCATATTGAATACCCTACCAATTGCTGCACGAATGCACAACCGAAAGCCGTAGTGACGACGTATTTTAGGTGAATTAGATACGTGCTCGTAAAGGAAACTCATGCACATTCATGTGGTTATCAATAGCTATAGGCCTCTGCAGCTGTAAAGTTATAAAGAGTTTTCAAAAGAACACACCTACAGACGGTATTCTGAGGCCCATTTCGTTTGAAACGCAATCACTGCAGCCGACTTTTATTCGGCATCAAAGTTAAAATTTCTTAATAATTCAAGATTGTTAGAATATTTCGAGCATAAAATTCAAAAAAGCATAACTTTGGAACAAAAAATTTCAAAAGTCATGAAGAACAACATTCTTAAGCACTTGTCCCTACTCGGTTTGATGCTTACAGCAACAACCATGTTTGCCCAGATTCCTAACTCAAACATGAACTTTGAAAGCTCCGTTCACGATTTTGGACTAATCAAAGAAAATGGTGGCCCAGCCATTTACACCTTTGAATTTGTGAACAAGGCTAACACCCCAATCATTATCAACAATGTAACCGCCTCCTGTGGTTGCACCACTCCCGAGTGGACCAAGGCTCCGGTAGCTCCTGGACAAAAAGGGACCATAAAGGTAACCTACGATCCCAAGAACAGACCAGGTCCATTTGAGAAGACCATTACCATTAACTACAATCAATCGCCAAACGTTGCAGTGTTGCGCATTAAAGGTGCTGTGCAGGAGCACGAAAAAACGCTTGCCGACCTCTACCCTCGTCAACTAGGTGATTTGCGTCTTCAATCATCCTACAAAGCCTTTATTCGACTCATTAACACGGAGGTTAAGACCGATTCCTTGCCAATGGTTAATGCTGGCAGCAATCCACTAACAGTTACTTTCGGCTTTATACCAGCTCACCTTACCATCAAAGCCGTTCCCCAAACTTTGAAACCTGGTGAAAAGGGTAATATTATGATCACCTACGATGCGGCAAAGAAAAACGACTGGGGTTTTGTAACCGACAATTTTGAAGTGCTGCTCAACGGCGAAAAGGTGCCGAATAATCTACTCACGGTGAGTGCAAACATCATGGAAGATTTCTCGAAACTTACACCAGAACAGCTGGCAAACGCACCAGCTATCCACTTCGACGAGTTGGTTTTTGACTTTGGTAGTGTAGTTGCTGGAACTCCTGTTGAACACGTATACAAATTCACCAATACCGGTAAGTCGGACCTCGTTATCAGAAAAGTTAAGGCTTCGTGTGGTTGCACCTCCGTTGCGCCCGATATTAGCGTAATTAAACCGGGCCAAAGTTCAGTTATCAAGGCTACTTTCCGTTCCGATCACTACTCAGGCCATCAAACTAAAACCATAACGGTTACTAGCAACGATCCAAAAAACTCCAATGTTATATTACGTCTCACTGGTGATGTAATGCCAAAACAGGAGTAGCCACAATTTTTCGGTCTAAATATTTAAAAAAGCGGAAGCGTCACATGATGCTTCAGCTTTTTTATACACCAAATCAACTACCTATATATCAACTTATTGACCCAATCATAGACTATCGCAATTGCAAAGTTCGGTTCCCATTCTATTTTGTCCGCCTAGCAAGCCAATCCTGTCATCATAAAATTCTTACATTTGTAGAATAATCATCAGGAATTGTGAAAAACGTGGATCAAAGAAGTGCATTGAGCGTGAACAGTGGAATTGACCAGCCTCCGCAAGTTAACCCCAATGCAGCCAACCAGATACGAAAAGTAAGAAAGAAAAAATTCACGGTTGACGAGTATGTTGAAGGAATAGTAGCTGGAAATCGAACCATCCTTAGCCAGGCTATTACCCTCGTTGAAAGCGCACTACCCGAGCATCATTCCATTGCACAGCAGGTTATTGAACGATGCCTGCCCCACTCTGGAAATTCCATACGCCTTGGAATAACAGGTGTTCCAGGGGTAGGTAAAAGCACCTTTATTGAGTCGCTCGGCATGCAAATCACAACTCAAGGCCATAAGCTGGCCGTACTGGCCATCGATCCCTCAAGTGAGCGATCGAAAGGGAGTATTTTGGGAGATAAAACGCGCATGGAAGAGCTCTCCAGCGATGCTAATGCCTTTATCCGCCCCTCTCCTTCCGCCGGGTCGCTGGGTGGTGTGGCCCGAAAAACTCGGGAATCGGTAGTGCTCTGTGAAGCAGCCGGTTTCGACGTTGTATTTATTGAAACCGTTGGTGTTGGGCAGTCAGAAACGGCAGTTCACTCCATGGTCGATTGCTTTTTGCTGCTTATGTTGGCTGGTGCTGGCGACGAACTGCAGGGAATTAAAAGAGGAATTATGGAGATGGCCGACATTTTGGCCATTACCAAAGCCGATGGAGCAAATATACAAAAGGCACAGATAGCCAGAGCAGAGTATGAAGGAGCTCTTCACCTCTACCCACCTGCTGAGTCGGGTTGGGATCCGCATGTGCTCACCTGCAGCGTCTTTGATAAAAAGAGTATCCTTGAGCTGTGGAACACCATCCTAGAATACCTAGCACTGACGAAAAAAAATAGCTACTTTGCAGATAAACGTCAACAGCAGGCAAAATACTGGATGTTTGAATCGGTAAATGAGACGCTCAAGGAGAGCTTCTACTGCAATCCATCGCTTCAGGTGTTGATAAGCAAGCTAGAGCAGGAGGTGCTCAACAACCAAATAACCTCCTTTGCTGCTGCAAAAGTGTTACTTGATCACTACTTTAAACAACTAAAAGGTAGGTAAATGTGTTACTTACTAGGTATATAACAACCAAAATTGAAAAAAAATGAAAAAACTACTACTGGGATTACTCCCAATTTTAGCACTGGTAGCCTGCACTAAAACGCCGAGCTACGATATCAAGGTAAAGATTGAAGGGCCGTCGACCGCAAAGATAGCCTACCTTCAAAAAATCGACAATCAAGATTTCGTTACCGTTGACAGCGCACAAGTTAAAGATGATAAGGTAGAATTTAAGGGAAAGGTAGAGCTTCCCGACCTTTACTTCATCCGTATTGGACAGAACCAACCAATTCAACTATTTGTTGAAAATGCGGACATCAATGTAAAAGTTAACCTTGACTCCGTTGAAAAAGCAGAGATTAAAGGATCTGCAACCCACAATCTGTTTGTAAAACTGAATAAGGACATGCTCCCATTCCGTGAACAGATGCAGCAACTCTATAAAAAGGCAGACTCACTAAAATCGGCCAACGCTATAACTCCAACTGTTGAAAAAGAGCTAGATGTAGAATACGACTCCATCCAGAATGGCCAGCAGAAATTTCTAACCAACTTTGTTTCCGACAATAGAAGTAGCGTTGTTTCTGCCTTTGTTACCTACCGTATTCTTTCACATACGCTTGAATTCTCTGAGTTAGAAAAAGTTACCGCAAGTCTCGATTCAACCTTGGCAAAATCGCCCTACGTAATTCTACTCAAGGAGAAGATTGAAATGCTTCGCAAAACGGCAGTTGGTCAACCATACCTTGACTTTACCCTACCCGATCCCAACGGTAAGGATATTTCCCTTTCATCGTTGGTTGATGGAAAAACTGTGGTGATGATTGATTTCTGGGCATCATGGTGCAACCCTTGCCGTCAGGAGAACCCCAACGTTGTTGCCATGTACAAAGAACTCAAGGGAAAAGGATTCCAGATTATTGGAGTATCACTCGACAAGGATAAAGCCAGCTGGGTTAAGGCCATTAAGGACGATGGCATAACCTATCCTCAGGTATCTGATCTCAAGTTTTGGGATAGTGCAGTAGCTAAACTCTACTCGGTTAACTCCATTCCTCACACTGTTCTCATTAGTAAGGATGGTAAGATTGCTGCTACCGACCTTCGTGGTGACGAACTAAAAGCTAAAGTTTTGGAACTTCTGAAATAGAGGTTTTCTTAATAGGTTCATGTAAAAAGCTATCCCGTTTGGGATAGCTTTTATTTTTGATATTATTAATGCAATACCTTAGTTTACTACTGCTTCACAAATCGAATATAGGCTTGACGGTAACCCTTTTCATTTAATTCTTTTAGAGCCATTGCAGCTTGTTGAAAGGTAGAGTAGCTGCCATAAGTATAGCGGTAAAACCCATCCAGCCCTTTATTTACCTCAACCGATTCTAAATTGTTAAAATAGCTAGTTTCAACTGGTATCTTAAGAGCCATCAGCTGAACGGTATAGGCTGCTTCAAATCGATCAACACGAACAAATGCCCTATCATAACCCTGCGATTGCAGTTGTTTAAGGGTTTCGTTGGCCTGTGCCAGCGATGTTGTAGTTCCTACGCTATATCTGTAAAAGCCATCCGGGGAGGTGGTAATTTCAACACCTTCCACGCCCTTGAAATATTCAACTCCGATAAGCCGTTTGAGCGCCATCAACTGGATCGAGTAGGTGATCTGCATCCCCGCAGGCCTATCTGCCGTGGTTACTTCAGCAGATGCAGGAGGCTCTATTTTCGCAGTTCTCACGTTGGGCTTTTCTGCTAACGTCACAGGTTTCTCCTCTGCTTCAGGTTTTGGCATCTCTACCAATGCTGGCTCACTCTTCGCCTCTGGAGGAGTAGTGGGTTTATTAGAACCCGTATCGGCTACAGCTGGAACGGTTGTTGCTGCCACCTGCTGAGGCAAGGGAGTTAGGGTTGCAGTTATGTCAACATTTCGTTTGGCAAAGTTCTCCGGGATATCTACCTGTTGTGTGCTTGGTTCAAAGTGGCTGTTCTCTACCGATACCACATAATTCCCAGCACCGAGGCTATTGGTAAAACTACCCGTAGCCCCATCTACAACTGGTCGCGCAATGGTATCGTGGGTAGATGCATCAATAATAAAAACAGAAGTTTGGCCCTCCACCTCCCCGGGAGCAGCAGCCAAAACTTTTCCGGCAAGAGTGAACATCCGACTGATAGTAATTTTGTATAGGTCGTTTTTACCAAGACCACCCGGACGTGCCGAGGCTACATATCCAGACTTTCCATCGCTTAGCGGGAAGAAAAAGCGGTCGTCACCGGGAGTATTGGCCGGATAGCCCAAATTCACAACAGAAGGAGTTCCCTCCAAGTTTACAAAAAACACATCATAGCCTCCCATACCATCGTGCCCCTCGGAACTAAAGAAGAGGTACTTTTCGTCAGGGGATAAAAATGGCGTATCCTCGTTAAATGGGGTATTTATTTCAGGTCCTAGGTTTACTGGCTCAGTCCATTTACCTTTGTCACCAAGGGTGGTTTTGTATATATCCAACCCTCCAATTCCGCCCTTCCTATTGCTTGTAAAATAAAGGGTTCTGCCATCTTTAGAAATGGCGACATGCGTTTCATTCCACTTGCTGTTTACTGGCTTTGGCAACTTTACAGCCTGCTCCCATTTTTTACCAGAAAGACTACTAACGTAAATATCCGAATTCTCAGGATCCACGCTTGTTAGGTAAAGGTCTGTTCCACCATACGAAAGACTCGACGTCTTTAGAAAGTCGCCACCCAGCTGACGGGTGATTTTTTGTGGAGTCGAAAGGCTATCACCTATGTATTTAGCCACATAAACGTCGAACCCATTTCTTGTTTGTGTAGTGTAAGCCAGTGTTTTTCCATTGCCAGAGAGCACTGCGTTGAAGTTTGAAAACTCGTTATTCACCTTTCCACCCAGATTTACATCCTTCACCATCTCGGGATTCTGTTCAAAGCTAGGAGCGTTTTTGCAGCCTAAAATACAATTGTCCACCAACTTGTGCATGGGATCGTCCGCCTTAAGCATATCCTTATACTTGTTGTAGGCATCAATGGCATCGTTGAACTGTCCACCGATTTGATAAGCTCGTGCTAAAAGGAAATAGGTTTCAGGGGGTGCATCGGTCTCCTTGATGGAGGTCTCGCTATATTTTGCTGATACGTGCTCCGCGGCCTCCTTTAGGAATGGCAATGCCTCCAGCTGTTTATCGTCGGTTTGAAGGTAGCAATATCCAATCCTACTCTTAATGCTGGCACTTTGAGGAACCTCCCGCAGAATCTTCTTATATGCATCAGCCGCCTTTTCATACTGCATCGTAGCAACTAGATATTCCGCATCACGCTCGTCCATAACTATTTTGTTCCAGTTCTGGCCTATGGCTACCGGGCTTATAGCAATGAATATGAGAATAGTTATCAGCCTGTTCATTCCGAACACAATGTTTGTTTAACTCACTGTTTCTACGGTAAATGTATGACGAAGATATGGTTTACACCTATTTTATATGATAAATCACTAAAATAATTACATTATAGCACAGTATTTGAGGGTAAATCCTCATTTTTTAGATCCAAATGACATTAACATTTGACATAACATATGTTTCAAACAAATTCAAGCTAAAGAGTGACGCTTACTGTCATGGCCTTGACATTACAAATAAAATCATCTATCTTTTGCTGAGTTTACCAAATAATTTGGCCACCAACCAGCTAACGAAATAAGCCTCATGAATTCTGCTTTACCTAGGAAAAATATTATAACACTGATCATTGCAACTGTTACAATTGCAGCTATATTAACTTTGGGAGGGTATCGTTTTTACAGCAATCAGGAACAAAGCATCCGCAAGGCAAAATACAATGAACTCAAGGCCATTGCCGAACTAAAAACGCAACAAATTGATAGATGGCGAAAGGATAGACTCGGTGATGCCAATATTGCCGCGCAGAGTCCCTTTTTTCAAAAGGCAGTTAACGACTATATTTCTAACAAAAATATAACTCTTAAAAAGGACATTCTCAACCGAATGAGTTTGCTAAAAATCCAGTATGGATACGAGAATGTTATGATTTATTCCACATCAGGAGAAAAAATATTTGATGTAGATTCCCGCTTCGATGAATGTAAACCGAACAAGCAGCTCCTTACCGTAACTTCAGCATCGTTTTCCGATTTTTTTTACTGCAGCATTACCAACCACATTTATTTGGATATTGCCGCACCAATTTCCATCCAAAACAGCATAGCAAAGGCTTACCTTGTCTTACGCATCGATCCAGAACATTACCTATATCCTCTCATTCAAACCTGGCCACTGCCAAGCAAATCTGGGGAAACACTTCTTCTCCGAAAGGACAGCACAAAAATCACCTTCCTTAACGAGCTACGCTTTTCAAAAAATGCTGCACTGAACTTGCACATTGACCTTTCGCACACCGAAGTTCCAGGCATAAAAGCAGCGCTTGGCGGAACGGGTATATACGAAGGTTACGACTACCGCAACGTGATGGTTGTATCCGATATTCGGCATATCCCCGATTCACCCTGGTTTATGGTTGCAAAAATCGATAAAAGTGAAATTTTTTCGGAGCTCTACTATAGAGCCATTGGAATTGTTGCCATTATACTGATATCTACCATTCTCATTACTATTGCACTTGCCCTATACTTCAAAAACCGTCAAACGAGTATTTACAAAAAGCTGTTCCTTGCCGAAAAAGAACTGCGCAGCGCAGAGGAGGAATTTCGCACCATACTTTACAGTATTGCCGACGCAGTAATCACCACTGCAGTAGATGGCAAAGTGAAAATGATGAACCACATGGCCGAAAAGTTAACCGGTTGGACGGAGACGGAGGCAAGTGGCAAGAAGTTGGAAAAAATATTTCACTTGGTAACAGAGGAGACCAATGACCCAGTGGAATACTCACTAAAAAAGGTGCGGTGCGATAAAAATTCAGTTATACAGGATTATCGTGTTATTCTCGTTGCTCGCAACGGCAAAAGAGTTCCGGTTACCACAAGTATGGCCTCCATCACCACCTCTAGCAATAAGGCAAATGGAGTAGTTATTGTATTCCACGACCAAACAGCCGAAAGAGAAGCCGCTCAGCAGCTGGAGAAAAACGAGGAACTGTTCAGAAACGTATTTGAATACTCCTTGATGGGAAAATCAATTACCGATTTCTATGGAAAAATAAATGTAAATAGAGCCTTCTGCCAAATGCTCGGTTACACCAAAGAAGAGCTCTCTGGCAAACCTTGGCGCTCGATTACCCATCCAGATGATGTAGAAAGGGATCAACAGATAATCGATGCTATTAGTGCCGGCGATAAATCATTCGACAAGTGGGAAAAACGCTACATCCACAAAAATGGCACCATTGTATACTGCGAAATCATGACCACACTTCTTCGCGATGCCGCAGGAAATATGCTCTACTTTATCAGTGCCATCAACGAT
>DATKVT010000069.1 GCA_035529935.1 Williamwhitmania sp.
CATTCCTCCAACTACGACAATTAAAGCCAACAACACTACTTTAAATAGCGGTAAGCGGGAACGTTTTCTTATGCTAAATACCAGCAATGCCACAAACACCAGCAGAGCAACCGCCAGGTATACAAAAAACTTTCCAATGCCTTGAGTTTCGATGATCATATGAGTATTATTTGAATTTTCAAAGGTGCTTTAGTATGATACAGGAATCATCTATAGTGGAATCTGATTAACAAACTTATGACAAATATTTCAATCACGGGGACCATAATCAAGGAAAAAGGCAAACCTACCTAACACTTATTCCTTCAATGATTAGTTGAATTGAATGTTTAGTACCAGTATAATTACGATGATTCCAAAGCTTGCTAGACCAATCAACAGTGGCTTCCAAAAATCAGATTTAACAAGTGGCACCCTATTTCTCTCAATCCAATTTCGAAATAATAGATAGACAAGAAATGGAAAAACCAACACAAACCCCCATCCATAAAAAGTAGTGGGCTGCATTAGCTTATCCATGGCATTTCTGATTGCTGCAAAAAATATGAAGTCAAGGCTCATGGCTTCAACAACAAATATGATGCTAGTAAATAAAACCCCGTAAATCATATTTTTCTTGGGATACTTTATGAAACAGAGGTAGGAAGCAAACCCCCACAAAACAGGATTGATGGTCAGCATTAGAACTTGGCCAAGCGTTTCATCGATGCTCCACGGATACCACAACACTAAGTTTGATAGCCAATATACAGCAAAACAAACCACCAGGTTATACAATATCCAAGTTGAAGTAATTGATTTCATAATGTAAGGATAACATATTCGCAGATCACACCGACATTCTAAAGGGTCCATCTAAACAACGCTTTAGCAAATATAGCAAAAACATGGTTGCCTGATGGCAAAGGAATATAGGTTGGTCAAGAATACGCCAATATGGATATAAGGGTCCCGGCTCTACAGGCTAGCGCGTTGTCGCTCGGACAAAAACTTTGATGTTCACATTCCCCCTATGCCCCATCGTCAACCGTTCGAAATCGAACATTAGCTGTTCGTTATCAGAGCAGAAGGTCTCCTTTTTATTTCATTAAAATGACTTCTAATTATTGTTAAACAGCAGCTTACCCATATCGGCACGCAATCTGCAAAGCAAGAGAACATACAGAAACTAACGAGCAATCTATTATTAATACTTAGAAAAAACACCATGAAAAGAGTTACTTTAACACTGCTAACGCTGGCTTTTTTAGCCATTGGAACAACTGGGGCCATTGCCCAGCAGGCCAAAGCCATTAAGGTTGACCTAGGCTCGGTAACCAAGTTAAAGCTGGATGTATCGTGCAAAATAGAGCTCACCCAGAGCGCCACCCCACTTCTTGCCATTGAGGCCAGCGACGAGGTGCTCAACGAGATTACCTCCAAAGTTTCGGGTGGCGAGCTTACCATAAAGAGAGACAAGCGCAGCCAAGAGCAGAGCGATGTTACCATTTACCTTGCCATTCAAAACCTCGAGTCGATTGATATTGTTCGAGATGTCAGGCTGGAAGGCAAGGGCGTGCTGAAGTTCGAGAAGTTGGCTATTAGCGTTAACGGCGTCCTCACAGCCAACTTAAACCTTATCACCTCCCTTTTCGAAGTTCATAGCAACGGTGTGTTAACGCTTACCGCTTCGGGTAAGGCTGACGTGCTCAACCTTGAAATGCCTGGCGTGGGAAAAGCTAACCTGCTCGATATGAAGGTTAACAAGGCTACGGTTGAGGTTGACGGTGTTGGAAAGGTGCAGGTTGACGTATCGGAATACCTGCAGGCAACTGTGAACGGAGTAGGCAAGGTAAGCTACAAAGGCCACCCTACGCTTAAGCTCAAAGTCTCCGGAGTTGGTAGTATTTCTGAGATATAAAACCCTTAAAAATTAGAGCGATGAAGGCACAAAAAGCTATTTTGACAGCGTTGCTGACTCTTGGACTTTTCGCGACGCTGAACGCTCAACCAGCCACTTCAGGAATTAGAGAGGAGGCAGTTAGCTTTACCAGAGGTGATGCAACCTACTCCGGCACGCTCTCCTTGCCGGCAAACGAAGGCATTTATCCGCTTGTTATTATGGTTAGCGGCATGGGAAATCAGGACAGAGAGTGGTCATTTATGCGAGGCAAGTATAAGATGGCCAAAATCATCAGCGACTACCTGAACCAAAATGGCATTGCCGTGTACCGCTACGACGACCGTGGCTTTGGCAAATCGACCGGAACGGCTGAAACCCAAACCAGCTTCGACGACCTCGCCGAAGATGTGTATGCCGCAGTATCGACCCTAAAGGAGCACAAGGAGATTGGCAAGGTGGGATTGCTCGGGCATAGCCTTGGCGGAATTCTCTCCATAATGGCCGCCTCTCGCCACAATGATATCGACTTTATTATCACCCTTTCGGGATCCTACCAAAATGGTGGCGACATAATGATGGAGCAGGCTCGCACCTTAAAGAGATGGAAAACCGCTGCAGATATGACTGAGGAACAAACTATTGCCAATGGTGAGAAATTTGTTCGAAGCTGGATATCCTATTCAACCGGTGGAGCAGGGCTTGACACCATGAAGCAGATACTAAGTGACCTTATCAAGTTTCAAATTGAAAAGATGCCGCCAGAAATCATGGCAAAAAATCTACAGACATACAAGGACACTGCCGACCTCTATCAACAATCGCTTAATGAGGTGATGGCTTACTATACCTCTCCACACCAAAAATCATTTGCTGTTTACGATCCAGCAGAAGACTTCAAGAAAGTCACCTGTCCCGTTCTTATCCTATTTGGAGAAAAGGACAAGCATGTGGTGGTTTCCTCCAACTTGCCTAAGGTAGCGCAAGTTCTTCCCGAATCGTTGGTAACCGACCTTACCATCAAAATAATTCCCAATGCTGACCATGGATACTCAGACGCGGAACACATAAAAAATGGGGAGATGGTTCCTGGAACAACTGAGTTTATTGCAAATTGGGTCAACTCAAGAAAGTAACTTAAGAAAAAAGATAGAAAAAAGAATAGGTTTAGGTTTAGGTTTTCTTCATTCTAGCCATCAGCAGCTAGATTGTGCAAGAGGCTGGCTTGTGAAAGTCGGCCTCTTCTTTTGTTAATTTAGGCGCTTTTCTCGTCCTGAATTTTTATTTTCTAGAGCGGCTGCATCGCAAAGGCTTTATTCAATTGGGCATTCGGTAAATCGTGAATCTTTTCCATATTAGGTAACTTGCAAACTACCGACAGGCTACTTCTCCTCCATTTTGTCAACATTTTTGATGGGAAAAGCTAAAGTTGTCTGGCAATTGTTTCTAACATATAATATCCTCTGAAAATGATTACTTCCGAATCCATCAAAAATAGCAAACCTGCTTGGATAGAGATTATCCGTAAGTATAACTTTCCCGATACCGTTCGAAGCTGGTGGCAGGTAATCAACTCCGTTGTGCCTTACGTTCTACTATGGTTTCTCATGGTATACAGCCTTCAAATATCCTACTGGCTTACGCTGCTGCTCTCCGTTTTTGCAGCCGGCTTCCTAATTCGAATATTCATCATCTTCCACGACTGTGGTCACGGATCGTTTTTTAAATCGCACCGGCTCAATACCATTGTGGGCATTCCATTGGGGCTACTGGTATTTACGGCCTACCACAAGTGGCACCACGATCACAAGGAACACCATGCAACCATTGGCAATCTCGATAAGCGGGGTGTTGGCGACGTAACAACATTAACTGTTGAAGAGTATTTAAAGCTTACAAGGTGGCGGAAGTTTAGCTACCGTTTCTACCGCCATCCAATCTTTCTATTTGGCATTGCTCCCATCCTTCTTTTTCTTGTTCAGAATCGCTTTACCAAGCCCTACATGAATCGCAAGGAGCGGCTATACCTCCACTTCTCCAATCTTGCCATTGCCGTTGGGGTGCTACTGATGATATGGGCCATTGGCTGGAAAGCCTACCTTATGATCCAACTGCCTGTAATTTACATAGCCACAGTGCATGGTGTTTGGCTGTTCTACGTCCAACATCAATACCCCTATACCTCTTGGACCAGAACCGAAAAGTGGGATTTTAAGACCATTGCTTTAGAGGGAAGCTCCTTCTTTAAGCTGCCACGATTGCTTCAGTGGTTTACCGGAAACATTGGCTTCCACCATATACACCACCTAAGCCCAAGAATCCCTAACTATAAGTTGGCAAAATGCCATAGGGAGAACAACCTCTTTCACAATATTACCCCAATCACCTTCTTCTCCAGCTTTCGTTCGCTGCGGCTACGGCTGTGGGATGAGAAAAGGCATAAGTTAATTGGATTTAGGGAGATGCATAGGAGTTTTGCGGGGTAAATACGATGGAGATTATGTGATAATCGCTAAGGAAACTAATACTACACTCTTTCAGCAAATGCCATTATATGCCCATCGGGGTCGGCGCAGTAGGCCACGCTATCGCCCCAATCGCGCTGCTTGGGCATGCTCA
Source organism: Williamwhitmania sp. (assembly GCA_035529935.1). NCBI lineage: Bacteria > Pseudomonadati > Bacteroidota > Bacteroidia > Bacteroidales > Williamwhitmaniaceae > Williamwhitmania > Williamwhitmania sp. The sequence goes on from DATKVT010000069.1 coordinate 4,499, forward strand.
GTGATACACCGCCAGCCTTTACCGCACGTTTGAAATACTGAAGCGGATCATTCACGTAGAGGTAAATCTCGCTTCGTGGAATGCCGCTTCCCTCCGAGGGGTGAGGAATCCTATCACCAAGCATTCGTGCTACCCCGTTCTCTGGCATTAACCCCAACTTACATCCGGGAGCAACCACAAATTCGGTCATGCCGGGAACATCGAGCACCGGCTCAAGCTGCAGCACCTCGCGGTAAAAATCACGGCTTCGCTGCTGCCCCGCCACATAAAGAATATACATTACCTTGGTATCCATCGATATAATGTTTTGCATTTGGGTATGGCTAAGGTAAAAAAAAGCCGGGTAACCCCGGCCAAATGTCATAAAAAAAGAGGCGTTAACCTTTTAATCGGCTGCCAAACTTCTCGTTAGAGGCCGCAAGGGTTAGCAGGCATAGCTTATAAAGCACCCGAGCTCCCACGTTGGCATCCCAGTCGTTGTCGCCAGGGGAAACTTCGTTTAGGTCGAAGCCAATAATCTGCTTGCCGCTCTTCACCACCATACGTAGCAAATAGTGCGCCTGATTGAATGAAAGACCACCAACTACAGGTGTGCCGGTATTGGGGCACAATTCAGGTTGTAATCCATCAATATCGAAGCTGATGTAAACCTTCTGAGGTAGCTGGGCAACAATGGCCTCGCACTGCTGGTGCCATAGCTTACCGTTGAACGCTTCGGCTTTAAGTTCGTAGTCATTGAACATTACTACGCGGTTGTCGGCCTGAACTAAATTGAACTCATCCTGACAGAGATCGCGGATACCCACCTGCACCAACTTTTGCACCTGCTGCAGCTTAAGCGCATTGAACATGATTGATGCATGCGAGTAGGTGAATCCCTCGTAGGCCTCACGCAGGTCGGCATGGGCATCAATGTGCAGAATGCCAAAGCTTTCGTGGTGCTCAGCAAGTGCGCGCAGCAGACCCAGCGGAGTGCTATGGTCACCGCCAACGAGCCCTATAATCTTCCCCTTGTCAAGCCATTCGCCAGTCTCCTTGGCTACCTGATCAACCATCTCCTGACAAGCTTCATTAACGGTTTCGAGGTGCTGTAAAAACTTGCGGCCTTCTGGATCACCACCTTGCTCCAGATAGCTAATCATGGCCTCCGCTATATCGCGGTTTTTGGAACTGGAAGTATAGAGGTCGTCATCGATGGGAATTGTACCAATGGCAGTCGACCATGCATCGGGCACGTCAAAATCGAAGAGGTCCACCTGCAGTGAGGTGCTTAGCATTGCTTGTGGTCCGTGCGATGCACCTCCACCATAGGAGGTAGTTACATCCCAAGGCACGGAGTAAAGCAGCAGCTGCGATTCCTCCAGAGAATAGGGTAAACCAAAGTAGTTACCGTTGGCAATGCCAATGTCGTTAGGGTTAAATTCTTTGCTCATGATCTATCTGTTGACGTTGTAGTTACAATCAATTATTTCTGTAGGGAGGCAAAAGTAGCGTTAAATCTGCATTTTACAAAAGAGAAAAACTAGTCGAGCTGCACGTTGAGCAGCTTATCCACCCCCTCATTTTTCAGAATAAGCAGGCCTATTCGCTCGCTGGAAACCCCCTCATGGATGCGGTAGTCGAACCGGGGCTTACCATCAACAAGGGTGGAGCTGAAGCAGCTGAACGAAACGGTTGGTAGCGGCTTAAGATCCTCTGCCAGCTCGAGCAGGTGGGACGAAATCATCACCAGGCAGTTGGGATTTTGCGCCAACCCCTTTATCACCATCAACGAGCCATCGTAGGCGTCCTTAATGTTTGTTCCTTTGAAAAGTTCGTCCATAATGAGTAGCACACGTGGCGTGTCGCGCACAAACTGCGCTGCCTTCTTCACCCGCAGCACCTCACTGTAGAAGTAGCTGTAACCGAGCGTAACGCTGTCGACAGTATTTATGCTCGAGAGAATTCCATTTAGCATCGTCATTTTGGCACTTTTTACCGGCAATGGGAAGCCCAGATGCGCTAAGTAAACGCAGATGCCCAGCGAACGAAGGAAGGTGGTTTTTCCGGCCATGTTTGGTCCAGTGAGGAACACCACGTTACCCTTCTCCCCCATCTTAAAGCTGCTGGGAACAGGGGTTTTCAAAAACGGATGCCAAGCCTCCTCCAGTTCCAAAACAGGTTTTTCCGACGCCTCCATTACCGGAAATACAAAACCTAACTTCTGCTTAGCATGAGCAACGGCAATAAGTGCTTCCAACTCATATACCTGATTGAGCATTAGCACAAAACGAACCGATTGCTTGCCACGAAGAAGCCTGTCGAGCAGTAGCAGCGGATAACCGCCGGCCTGTTTTTCGCTTTGAAAGACTGGAACGAGAAGCTCGTCGGCTAGCGCCTTTTCTATGGCATCCACATAACCCTGAAGCAACGCAGGTAACTCTCCATTATTCACCTTGTGAAGCCACTGCTTCAGCTTACGTAGGTATGCAAGCATGTGACGTGTCCCATGAACAGCAACGTCCCGAAATTCACGGTTGAAGATTCGGCGAACAATACCTTCGGCAACGGAGATTCCACCCGATTGAAACAGCAGCGGCTTCATCTTCGAAATGTAGTAAAGGTTAATACCGTTTGCCTCCTGTGCGGTAATTGGGAAATCCCACACCGTTAGGTTCTCTAAAATATGCCCTATGGCCTGTTGAACCTCCAAAACCTGTTCGATGTTACTGAACGGATTGTAAAAACGCTCCTTCAACTTCAGCTTTCCATCTGGCGTAACCGTCTCGTCGAAAAGGTCAAGAATTGTTTTGTCGCCGTGACCTTCAAATATCTGAAGGTCGTCGGTGGTATGGTGATCCACTTGCAATCGAGTATCCATGGCAGCTCAATTTTTGTCCTGATGAAGATAGGAAACTAAAAGGGATTTGTGTTAATTTGTGAATAGTGAACCGAGCGAAGTGAGCTCGCCGGAGGCAATAGTGAGAAGTTAAAAGTTAAAGATGGTGAATTACCTTGCGGTCTACAGTCTATAATGCTAAACAACTAAAATATAAAGCCATGAAGAGATTTCTAAAGATTTTCCTTAAGTCACTGGGCATTTTTCTTGGTGTGGTAATTCTTGCCATGTTTCTAATTCCGATGCTTTTTAAAAGCCAAATTCTGAACAAGACCAAGGAGGTAATCAACCAGAACGTGAACGCCAAGGTGGAATTTTCGGACCTAAGCCTGTCGCTCTTCCGCCACTTTCCCAACATGAGCATATCGCTTCGCGACCTCAGCGTGGTGGGCATCGACAAGTTTGCTAGCGATACGCTGGTATCCTTCACCTCCCTCGACATGTCGGTGAACCTAGCCAGCGTAATTGCAGGCGATCAGATTAAGGTGAATGCAGTAATCCTAAACGATCCCAAAATCTATGCAAAGGTGCTGGCCGACAGCTCCGTAAACTGGGATATTGCCAAACCTTCCGAAACCACCGAGGAGACTCCAGTGGACACTACGGCAAGCTCACCTTTTAAGATGTCGCTAAAATCGTTTACCATCAACCATGCCAACATCATCTACGAGGATCAAACCTCTCAAATTCTGGCTGGTATAAAAAACTTGAACTTTACAATGTCGGGCGATCTATCCACCGACGTTACCACCCTTAACCTAAAATCATCCATTGAAAACCTTGCGGTGATAATGGGCGGCACCACCTATGTGCAAAACATGACCGTGGCCATGAAGGCTCAGGTCGGCGCAGACCTTAAAAACATGGTCTTCTCCATTCAGGATAATGAAATTGACGTAAACAAGCTAGTGCTTGGTGTGAATGGTTCGGTGGCCATGCCCGATAGCAACATGGTTTTCGACCTAAAATACTATGCCAAGGAGACCAACTTTAAGACGCTGCTCTCCATGGTTCCATCGGTGTTCATGAAAGATTACGAAACCCTCAAGACCGATGGCAAACTCTCGCTAAATGGATCGGTAACAGGCACCTACAACAGCAAGGAGCTACCCAGCGTTGGCATGCAGCTGTTGGTAAACAATGCACGCATTCAATATCCGGCTCTGCCCAAATCTATCGAGAATATCAACATTGAACTAAACGTGGACTTCAACGGGGCCGACGATAGCAAAACGCTCATCGACCTGCGCAAGTTCAGCATGGCCATTGCTGGAAACCCCATATCGGCAACTGCTCAGGTGCGCACCCCAATGACTGATCCACAGGTGAGCGCAAGCCTAAACGGTAAGATTGACTTCATCTCACTAGCCGACGTGGTGCCAATGAAGGATCTCACCATGAAGGGTGTGGTTACCGCAGCGGTAAGCATGGCGGTTAAAATGTCACAAATAGAGAAGCAGGATTACGATAACATGAAGATGGACGGTTCCATAGAGCTGAAAAACTTCGAGATGAAGACTCCCGATCTCCCTGCCGACCTTAAAATACCAAGTTCCAAGATGGAGTTCACCCCACGCTACGTTCAGCTCGACAACTTCGACTGCCTCATTGGCAAGAGCGACCTTAACCTGAAGGGACGGGTGGAAAATTTCCTCGGTTACGTCTTCAAGAACGGCACCATTCGTGGCGACTTTGCCTTTAACTCCAACCTGCTCGACCTAAACGAGTTTATGACCGACACCACAACCACCACAACGGCCACCACCGATACCTCGGCCATGAAAACGGTGTTTGTGCCAAAGAATATAAACTTTACGCTGAATACAGGTCTCAAGAAGGTGCTCTTCGACAAAATGGAGATGACCAACCTCGGCGGAGCAATGGTGGTAAAGGATGGCAAGGTTCTGATGGACAAGCTCCACATGGATCTGTTCAACGGAAGCATGATGGTTTCTGGGACCTACAATACAGCCGATACCACCAAGCCATCGGCTGACCTCGATCTCGACATTAAGAACCTCGACATCCAAAAGGCAACCACCTCGTTTAGCATGCTCGACAAAATGGCTCCCATTGCAAAGAACTGCCAAGGCAACATCTCGCTAAAATTCGCCTTCTTCACCCTAATAGATCAGCACATGAGTCCCGTGCTGAATTCCATCGACGGTGCCGGTAAGCTGCAGTCGCAAAATCTGCAGCTAGTTAACTCCAGCACCTTCGACCAGATGAATAAGCTGCTGAAGATGAAGGGTGGCTCCAACACAATTAAGGACCTTAACGTAAGCTTTACCATTAAAGACGGCTGGGTAAACGTGGCGCCATCGACCCTGAAGATGGACGACATTGCCCTCACCTTTGGCGGGCGCAACGGGCTTGACCAAACGCTTGACTACAACGTGGACCTGAGCGTTCCCTCCAAATACTTTGGCGACGCCGCTTCCAAGCTGGCCAGCACGCTGCTTGCCAAAACACCGTTAGCCGGCAAGGAGGTTAAGCTGCCCGAAAAAATCGATGTGAAGTTTAAAGTTGTTGGCACCACCACCTCTCCCAAGGTTACATTGGCAGGTATGGGTTCCGGCAGCTCTGCATCTCCAAGCACCAGCACCAAGGAGGCGGTGAAGGAGACGGTAAAAGAGGAGGCTAAGAAGATTCTCGACGAGCACAAGGACGAAATAGACCAGAAGAAGAAGGAGGCCGAAGAAAAGGCCAAGGAGGCGCTAAAGAAGAAGCTGAAAGGGCTGTTTTAAACTCCAACCCAACTATTGCATATAAGAGACGCTGTCCAAATGGGCGGCGTTTTATTATTAGGACAAAGTTATCTGCTTGAGAATTTGTGAAAAATCTCTACATTAGAGAAAACTAAACCACTATGGATTGAAAAATCCATAGGTTTATTGAGTGAATAAAATTCACAAATAAGAGCACAAAAGAAAACAGAACAAACAAGAAACTCATTCATACAAAGATTGAGATTTATAGAAACTGAAAGTGCCTGCAA
>DATKVT010000070.1 GCA_035529935.1 Williamwhitmania sp.
AATATGTTTCAAACTGAGTAGAATTAGCCTCACTCATCTTTAACATAGCCCGACCTGTTCCAAAGGGAACGCGCTCCGAAACCCTGGGCGATGGAATCACCCTTGTTGAAGTAATCTCATAAAATCCACCATGAGGAATAATCTTCTGCAGAAAGTAAAAATCCTCCCCTGCCTTACGTCGATTCATACCACCAAAACGAACATAGGCCGAAGCCCTACAGAGCATGCTGGAACCGACAGTATGGTAGGCGTAAGGAAATTGTATCATCCGTAGTGCCCAAACATAGTAGCGAAGGTGGAGCTCATAGTTTGCAATCCCCTCATACAAGGCAGGCGCGTATGTATCGCCAGTAACGGGATGCTCATAGTAGATTGAAGCAGCCTGCAAATCAGGATATTTTTTGCTGTAAAGAGCAATTTCTTTCAAATAATTATGGTCACATAGGGAGTCTGCATCGAAGCAATCGATTATCCCACTTAGTTTTCCTTGTTGATGAAATAAAAAGGCAGCTTGATCCATGCCAATTTTTCGAGCATACCCAACGCCAGCATCTCTCTGCTGCACATCAGCAAGTTCGATACCCTGAAACACTAACCAATTAGAGCCTAAATTCTGTTGTGTAGATGCTACCTCAGTTAAATTTTCAGCACACTGGCTTCGAATCTCATTAGATGAATCGACAGGATAGTTAACTACCACCAGCACCAAAACACCGCATCCCGGTTCGGAGCAAGTTGATAATGATTCCAGCGTCAAAGCCAAATGTGGCTCATTATAGCATGGAATTACAACAACAATGCCCAAGTCTTCCTTGGGCATTGTTAAGTCTATTTTATGAAAATCGGCTTGCCTGCTAAAATAGCTAGTGGCCACTTTTTCCCACATGGGGTATTACTTTGCAGAATCCTTCTTGGTAGAAGCATACTTTTCGTTCAATCCCCTGAGCACATCGGCAGTAATATTAAGACCTGGATCAGCAAACAATACAGGGCCACCAAAACTGCGGCTCACAACATAGCTGTAACCCTTATCTTTATTGTACTCTTTAAGATATTCCATAATGCTGTTTAGCGTTTTGTTATTCATCACCTGCTGCTCATCGGCAATCTCGCCACGCAGCTGGTCCTGAAGTTGGTAAATGCCTTGCTGCTTCTGCTGAAGTGCCTGCTGCATTTCTTCGGCCTGAGAGCGGGTTACAAGTCCCTTCTGCACTTTATCCTGAAAGTCAGCTGCCTCCTTTTGAAAAGCCTGAGCCTTAGCATTAAATTGGGCTTCCTTTTCGCGTCCCTTTTTCTCAAGATCAGCGCGCAAATCAATATACATGTCGTATTTGCTGATTAAGCTATCAACGTCAACAAAAACAACTGCACCAGCTTTGGGCGAAAAATTCCCAGTGGTATCTTTTGAACTTGTACTAGCAGACGTGCTAGCTTTTGGAGTAAAATGAAGTATGAACAGAACAACGACTGCAGCTGCAAGAACGATGTTACTAATCAGAGAAAAATTTTTCATGCCAGGCTTATATTAGTAAATTGTAAGATGCAAAAATAACCGATTAAGGTTGAATGCCAAATTTGGATTGATTTTTTTAAACAACTTGTTTAAAACTCGGGGCATGGAACAGCTGCCCACTTCTTTTTAGCCACTATGTCAAACTCGTAAACGAAAGATATCTCATGGGCTCCCCCAGTCTGAGGCCCTAACTTTGAGATTGTTGCATCGTAGCTATAGCCAACCTGAAGGCCGTTCATTTTGTAACCCACCAGAAAGATGAATGCATCGCTTCCTGGATACTCTTTGAATAAGGGAATACCACGATACCAAACACCAACAAGCAGTGGTATTCTATACCAGTAAAGGCCTAAATCGAGCTGCTTAAAAGCATCCTGTTGCTTGTAGTTAAAGGCAAAAGAGACACTCTCCTCAACCAACTTTCTGCTTTGCCCCCGCAGCACTAATCGGATACCTGAATATAGCGAGATCTTTAAGGGAACTCTATCGGAGTTATCGGTAAAAGCCCTATTTGGCTTCAGCAGGTGATCCACGGTTGCTCCACCCCAAAAAACCCCATTGTAGGCAATTACTGAGGATGAGGCATCAACATCCTGGGTCATTGCCTTACCCGGAAAGGGATTCACCGACGAAGGTGTGGTAGGGTTAGAGGCGAGCTGATCTCCAAAGATTAGCTTTGAATAGTCGAGCGATCGCTGGAAGTAGTAGAACGCAATTCCGGGTCGTACATTCCACGAATGCGAAATCTTAATATTATAGGAATATGCCACACCAACATTGGTCAAACTCAACTTGGACGAGCCAGCCACATCCCGCAAAATGAAGAAGCCCGCGCCTGAGTTGAAATCTGCAAAATTATGATCGTAAGCAGCACCGTATGTAACAAAAGTGCCAGGTATAGAAGGCCATTGGTCGCGGTAGTTTAAGCTTACACGACTTCCTTTTATCGCACCAGCAAAGGAGGGAGCCATAAACATCGGGCTCGAATAAAACTGTGAGAAAGATGGATCCTGTGCATAAATGCTTCCACCCCTATAAAAAGGCGATATCAAAAGAAATACCAGCGCGTAACGGGCAAATCTTGTGTTTTTATATACCCAGGAGAAAAACTTCAGCATTATACAAAACATCAAATCGTAACGCTAAATTAAATTTTTATTGGGATAATCTACCTTATCAATGTAATATCACCCATTTTTGAAAAGTGCTGTCCATTGGTAAACGTTCCCTCGGCCTTCCAAACGTAAACATCAGGTTCACACAACTTGCCTTGGTAATAGCCATCCCATCCAATTTTAACATCATGACTTTCAAATATTTGCTCTCCCCATCGATTATATATTCGCAACACATATTGGCTTACACCTTCCCAAACAGGATGAAATACCTGATTTTGATAATCAACATCGTCGTATACACCGCCATTAGATCCAAGTGGGCTTGGGGTAAAGGCATTGGGGTATGCAAGCTTACCTTGCCCAATTACCCTAACTGCCGCCACAATCGTGGTATCGTCCTCGCAATTGCCATCCTGAGGGTCTGTCCATACACTTAGTTTAACATTATATACCCCTAGTGCTGAATACCGGAAGACTGGATCTTTCTCACTGCTCGTACCGCTACCATCCCCAAATTCCCAGTAGTAGCGACTAGCGTTTTCGGAGGTGTTGAAGAAATGTGCATCTGCATCAGGCAACAAAAGAATCTGCGGATTAATTTCAAAATTTGCCACAGCATTCTGAAATACATGGAAGGTCTTATAACGATAAGCAACCCCTCCATCACCATATACTGTTAACTTAACGTTGTAGTATCCTGGATTATAAAATGTATGAATAGGCTCCCATTCGGTTGAAGTGCCCCCATCGCCAAAATCCCACCTTAAAGTATCACCATACGTTGAATTGTTGTAAAAGTGAACAACAAGCGGAGAGCATGTGGCCGAAGTATCAGATGTGTAGATTGCTACAGGAGAAGCAGGAAGCAAGTAAACATACCGGTGGGTGGAATCGTAGCAGTTGTTGTTCCACGACTCAAGAACCACTTCATATCTAAAACCATCAGCTTTGGGACCCCAATGAGAATAGGTATAGGAGTTAAAATCCTTACCATACCTTGTTTGTCCATCACCCATGCTCCATCGGTAGTTCCAAGTATCAGCCACCGGCTTGGTTTGGTTATCGATGCCAAATGTTGCATCAGGGAAAATCTTCAGTGGGGGATTTGGCTGGAAGGCTGCAACGGGCGCTGCATAAATCATCATGTTATGCGAAACGGTATCGGAGCACTCATACTGGCTGGCAGCGGTTAACTTCACGTTGAATACTTTATCTTGCTCAGTGTTGTTGATAAACAGGTGTGACGGATTTTCAAGACCGGTGCCTTGTCCATCGTCAAAGTTCCAAGAGTAGTTGTAGGTATTCACGCTAGTATTTACCAAGTTTACCGTGTATGGATTACAATGGGCACTTACAGGATCGAAGTTAAATGCCGCCGTTACCATGGGGTAGGTATATACCATTTGGGATGTACTATCCTTGCATCCATATTGAGTTGTAGTCCTTAATTTTAGGAGATAGGACGCAACATTGGCTGTTGTATTTTGGTAAGGATGAATCATATTCGAGGCTGAAGTAGTCAACGAATCGGTTCCATCACCAAAATCGTAGTAGTAGCTAAGGTTCGTTCCCAACGAAACATTCTGCAATTCGAAGTTAAATGGAGCGCAAGCAATGCTCGGGCTTACGAATTTATAGGAAGCAAACGGCTTCGGATAAACTGTAATAACCTTATGCACTGAATCCACACAGTAATTTTCGGAAGTTGCAATCAAGCTAACATCATAAGTTTTGTTGGCATTAAAGTCGGTGTTAAAGTAGGTTGTAGACGGATTCTTGTCGATGGAAGAGATCTGATTTCCAAAATTCCAGTGATAAGTTGCTGTTCCGTTGATTGATTGGGTGGTATTGGTAAACGTCACCGGGAAAGGCTGACAACCCGCCGCATTCATAGAAAAATCAGGATATACCCGTGGATAAATCGTCACAATTTTCTGGGCAGTAGCAGAGCAGGTGTGTGAATTTTTGTAGTAAGTAATCAACTTTAAAGTATCTACAAGAAGAACAGGGGGCGAATTTGTTGGGTTTATCAAATTCAAGGCCGAAGGGCTTGCGGCAGTTGAAAACGGTGCCAATGAATTTATCCCCCACTGATAATCGTAGGCAGGGGAAATGGTAAGGTTGTTCAAATTCATAAGAAGAGGAGAGCAACCCGCCGTATTATCAGCAGCAAAATCAGCCTCAACTTTTGGATACACGGTAATCACCGTATCACTCAAACTTTCGCAGCCCAACTCATTGTTTGTTTTTAGTGTAACGGTATATGTGCGTTCTGCAGTCCTATCGGCATGTTCAAATACCACGGTTGGGTTTAGCACGTTTGAGGAGGCACTATTTCCGAAATCCCATACATAGGTGGCAATGCCGGTACTCTGGTTTGTAAAGTTTACTGTAAGCGGATTGCAGCCAGCCACTTTATCTGGAATAAACTTTGAGATTACCTTTGGATAAACTCTTACCGGACGAACAAGCGTATCGTGGCAAGCACCTCCACCATTAGTCACAATGAGAGAGAGCGGGTAGGTAACCAAATTATTTGGGTCGGGGTTGTCATATTGATGTTGAAAGGCAACTGAGCTGCTTCCATTGGCAGTGCCATCGCCGAAAATCCACAAGTAGCTACTAGCACCAATGGCTGTGGGGGTAATTGGCAAGAAGAATGGCGTGCACCTTGATGCGGAATCGATGACGAAGCTGGCATCCAAGCGTGGATGAACAGTGATATTGGTTTTGAGCGTATCTACGCATCCATAAATTGTGCTTGTTGCCAACCACATGTGGTATGTAGTATCGTTAACCGCGCTGCTATTAACAAATTCATGTGAGGGATTCAACAAGTTCGAGGTTCCCCCATCACCAAACCACCAGCTATTGTAGTCTGGCTTAGTTGCCGAGCCCGTCAAAATGGAGGTATTTGAGAATGTTAGCGGGAACGGATTACACCCAGTTTGATTTATGGGGGTATAGGCCGCAGTCACCTCAGGATACACCTGAACAAACCTAACCATTTGATCGGGACAACCATGAGCATTCTGAACATTTAGCGTTAAAGGTTGATTTTGAACGACTCCTGTTTGGTTAATGTAGGTATGTCTAAAATTGCTTGTAACGGTATTGGTTGTTGAGTCAATACTTCCATTACCATCCCAATCCCATCGATAGGCAGAATTTCCACCCCAAAGCACGTTGTTGATATCCACGCCCAGCGGGGAACATCCAGCAAAAGAGTTGTTTATGGCAAAGTTGGCATCCACCTTGGAATAAACTGTTACAGTTTTAGTTGTTGTATCTGAACAACCATATATGGAACGTCCAATCAGCTGAACATTATAGGTAACGTCTCCTGTTGTGCTATTCTCAAATTCATGTATCGGATTCTGCATCACCGAGCTACCACCATCCCCGAACGTCCAATCGAAAAGAGTGGCGGTTGAGGTACCTGTATAGCCAAATGTAGTCAATACGGGATTACACCCAACAGATTGATCTAAGGTATAATCGGTATGCACCTCTGGATAAACAGTTATCAATCGGGAGGTGTTGCTAGTACAGCCTCCTTCGTTTGTAACGGTGAGGTCCAAGGTTCTCGTCAATGGCACATTACCTACATTGGTGTAGGTATGCGAGTGATCGGAACTAGTGGCACTAATTGGGGAACCATCGCCATAATCCCAATGGTAGCTGACTATTCCACCCTGTGAATTATTATCAATAAGAATCTTAAATGGGGAGCAGTATTTAGGCGTGTCGACTGAAAAGTCGGCCTTTACCAGAGAATAAATGGTCAATGGCAGAGTTTTTGTGTCAGTGCAACCATGTATTGAGGTTACCACTAGTCCAACTATTGGATTGATAGAAGCATTTGTAAGGTTGGTATATGTGTGCGAGGGATTATTTAAACTCGACGTTCCACCATCACCAAAGGTCCATGCATAGGTGTTGATTGGTCCGGTTGATGTTCCAGAGCCAAATGCTACAGGTGCCGGCTGACAGAAAGCTGTGGCCGCCGGAACTGTAGTAATTCCGGCATGTACCTCGGGGTAAACAGTTACTGGCTTTGTCATGCTACTGCTGCACCCGAATGAGTTTGTAATCGTTAACGTTAGGTTATTTATGATGTCGGTTGCCGTAGCGTTGGTATTGTTGTAAGTTAGAGTATAATTTCCTGGAGTTGCAGGATTGGCAGGCTGTGGGCCACTACCAAAGTTTGTCAACGTCCAGCTGGCAATTCCACCAGCAGCCTTATTGGTAAAGGCAACATTGAGTGGTGAGCAACCAGCCGCCTTGTCAATATCAAAATCGGCATTAATGTAGGCAGCTACGGTTATGGCTTGTGATGCGGTATCCTTACAGCCATAAGGGCTGGTAGCAATTAACTGCATAGAGTAGATGGCATCCGTGGAAAGGCTATTGTTGTATATGTGGCTAACACCAGTGGTATTAGCCATAGTTTGGGTAAAACCATCGCCATAGTCCCACAGGTAGCTGTCAGCGGTATTGGTGGTAGAGTTGTTGGTGAACCCTACCGTTAGTGGATTACAGCCTGAAATCGTAGTAGGTGTAAAGGCTGCGTTCATACTGGGGTAAACGGTAATATCCTTATAGTAAAGTTCCGAACAAAAGTCGGCATTCTTCACCAACAGTTGCACATGGTAGGTTATGGGAATGCTATATGGGTTATTGAACACATGGGAAGTAATTCCACTACCGGGGGGAGGAAAAATGGTTAGTGTTAAAGGATCAGTATCGTAATTTACCAATGCTGTTGAATCGCCAAAATCGTACTGCCAATAGGTTACTCCACTGGAGTGGTCGGTAAAGTTTACCGTCAGCGGAGCACATCCTGTAACCTTATCCGTGGAAAAATTAGCAACAATGGGTGTAGACACGGCAACGGTTATCAGTGCAGAATCCTTCATATCGCAGGCACCCTCCACAACCACCTTATATTGAGTGGTAACAGTTGGATTGGCAAAGGGATTAAAAATGGTATCGTTGCTTAGGCTGGTCCCTGGAGTCCAAGTAAAGTTGGTTCCGCCCGTTGCATAAAGTTGCACTGGAGTGCCAAAACAGGTTTTAAGAACCGAGGAGGAACCTGTACCGGCAACTACTGCATTTACCTTAAGTTCATTAAAGTCGGAAAAGTAGCCATACATACAACCTGAGGATGCATTGCCATTCACAAACGCCATGTGGAACAAATCTCCCGTATTTTGAATAAGGTGTTGCCCTACTGATATCTGAGCGGTGGTAAAGGGTCCAAAGCGGGCAGCCTTCCACTTGGTTCCTGGAGGGCCAGGAGCTGGTTGGAACATTGCAGGTGGGAACAGAGCGTTAGCAGGAGCACCATCAAATAAAAAGTTGGCTTCTGCGCCCTGCCTTACCATTAAGTTAATGTAAAATGTTTGTGTGTTCGATCGGGTAAAAGCTACCTGAGTGCTACCAGTACATACATTTATGGGAGGAAGTATGGCACCACCTTGCTCGCAACCAAATCCACCAATGTGGAATACATATACCGGATGGTTAACGTCGGTCATAATTCGCATAGTACTTGCCGCGACAGGGAACGGCACATAGAGCTGCTGCCCTGCATTTAAGTTAAAGGGAATTGTTGTTGCACCGTAGTACACATTTCCCGATGTTCCATTCACTGTTGCTGTAATATAAATATGGTCCTGAATATTCAGCTGTGTTCGGATAGCAATGTAATCCCAACCTATTACGGTTGTAGGGATAAGCTGATCGCCCACCACATCGTAGCAACTGCCTGAAGTGTGGTCGATGGAGTCATCTTTCAGGGTAATGGCAATGGGTTTGTTGGATGTTACATGAGTTCCGCCAAGGTGAGCAGCCGCTGTACGCGCTTGGCCTGCAGGAAAAACAGAAAATGTTTGTCCCTTGTTTAGAACAATGCTATATGGCGTGCCAGCAGGAATTACAGTCCACAATGCACCATAGGCTGCATCCTTGGTTGGCGTTATGGTTACAACGGTATTATCCTCGGTGGCCACAATATCGATGGCAGAATAGGGGTATGGTGGACCAACAGCATGGTTGGCGGTTTGGTTCTGGAAAGGAGTATAAAAATCTTTCCCAAGAGCATTCGTTCCCTTCAGCGCCCATATATCTGAGTTGTTGAGGTTGCCGTCCTCATAGTAGGCCGTAATTACATTGGTAGAGGTAATGTGCAAACCCACATTGTTTACTCCAGTGGGTTTGCCGTAGCTACTGTTGTAGTTGCACTTATTCTCCAGCTGATTTGCCTCACCCAGCTCTCCTGCAACGGCAGGGACCTTGCGAATAAACGGTGCCATATCTACACTATAAGAGGAGTTGGCTGGGATGTTAACCACTATATCGTGAAAGCCGGTTGGGTTAAGCACTGCATTGTATTGATTTGCGGGCATGCTAATGGTAACAGTGGCGGGGAAGGCCATGGTGGAGAGCCGCAAGTTGGCAGGAACACCGCCGGGAGGATTGTGTGCCCATGTAATCTCTGGAACAACAAACCAGAACTCCGTGTCGGTTTGCGCGGTAAGCTGTCCAGATCCAATCATCAGAAATACAAAAAGAAAAGAGGAAAACCATTTCACCAATCGTCCTCTATATCTCTCTGTTAATTTTGACAAGCGTAGATTTTCCATCTTCACGGCATAGGTTTCGTTATTGCTATAATATACGTTAAATTGGGGAAAAGTTCAGAAAACATATCAGAAAAACGAAACTATTTTTTTGACCAATCACTATTTTTACAAGGTTAAATAAAAACAAATGTAAACAAATTCCGTAGAGAACATAGGCATATTTATCCAAACCGAAATGCCATTCGCCAAAAAATCGTATTTTTAGTATTCCAAATCAACGAAAACAGACCACCTATGAAAAATATACTACCACTAACAATAAGCGGTTGCAAAAGTGCTCTACTTACACTTTTTGGAGTTTTAGTAATGAGCAATGCAATGGGAGATAACCCACCCTTTCTATCCGAAGGATTTGAAAGCGGTGCTCTACCCTCCGGTTGGAGTCGTGAATATGTAAAAGGAACTAACGATTGGCGCTTTTACAACGGTGGCTATAGCCCAAACGACCCCAACTATGTTCTTCCGGCAGATGCTAACGACCCCACGCGGAACCCACCATCGGCCCATGGAGGAACATACGATGCAATGTTTCAGCTACAGAGCGTAAATGATGAGGCAACAAAGCTGATCACACCGGCAATTGATTTGGGATCAGCCGTAAAGCCGCAGCTCAATTTTTGGCTAGCACAGGTTGCGTGGACATTTGGCGGTAGCACCAGCTGGGATGCACTTCGTGTATACTATAAGACCTCCGCCGGTGGAAGTTGGAATCTATTGGCTACCTATGATTTTCCAATTAGTTCATGGACAGAATACAGCTTATTGCTACCCAACCCGACTAGCACCTATTACATTGCCTTTGAAGGTACAACCCAGTGGGGTCTCGGAACCTGTATTGACGACATTTCGGTAGTAGAGACTGGCAACCAAGATAGATGGGTTAAGAGCGTGACATCCATTGACGGTCCTATAGACTTTGTACCCTCTGGATCGAGCAACAACCCTATGATGGGCTTTGCGGTGAATGTTGGTGGTAACCAAGGAACTTGCATTTTCGACTCCTTGGAGGTTAAGTCGCTGAACACCGATGACAACGACGTAGCCTTAAACGGAGTCAAGCTTTATAAGACTACCTCCCCCATTTTCTCTACCACTAATCTTGTGGCCTTCGGTAACTTCTCCAGTGGCTATACACTTTTTAACCACCTCAACCTTGATTTGCCCAGCGGTGAAAATTACTTCTGGATTGCCTACGATGCAAGCGCTTCGGCAAAGCATGGTGACTATCTGGATGCCATGATTGAGGCCAATGCCATGAAGATTAACGACACCACCTATGCAGCAACGGCACTCTCCCCTGCCGGACAACGTATTATATATCAAACGATATCTTTTGAAGATTTCGAAACGGATAATGGGTGGACACTTACTGGGGAATTCCAGCGCGATACACCAACCGGGTTAGGTGGTAATCCAGGAAATCCTGACCCTGCTACAGCATTTTCAGGCACCAAGGTGCTTGGAACAGATCTTACCGGACTTGGGGCTAGCCCATACAATTATGAAGCTGGAATCACCAGAGGAACCGCCTACTTGGCCACCTCACCTACCTTTGATGTTTTCTACTATAAAGACCTTAGACTTACCTACCAGCGTCAGCTAAACATGTATATTGAGGATAGCGCTGCCGTAGAGGTGAGCAAGGATAATGGACTAACATGGACGCGCATTGGCGGAAATATAACCCCCGCTGGCCAAAATGCTTTTGTCCTTGATAGCAAGTGGAATCGCATTGAAAACTCAATTCCAGCGAGCATAAGCCGTTCTAAGGATTTTAAGGTTCGATTTGCCATCTTCTACTCTACAATATACAACTACTCAGGCTGGAATATTGACGATCTAATATTAACAGGAGAGTATATTACCAAGGATGTTTCAGTGGTTCAATGGGTAAGCCCCACCACCAAATGTGGCTTTGGATCGGCCGAGAGTATCACCGTAAAGGTGGCTAACCTTGCTGCTCAACCAACGCCCGATAAAGTACCACTTGCCATTTCTCTTGACGGAGGATTAACGTGGGTAAGAGACACCATAAATCAAATAATACCAGTTGGTGATACAATCTCCTACACCTTTGCACCTAAATTTGACCTATCCGTTCCTGGCCCACGTAACAACGTTCTGGTAAAAACAGAGCTTCCGGGAGATCAAGAAACAGATAACGACCAACTTGCGGCTTCATTCTACGTAATTCCTACATATCCAACACCCTCCGCTCAGGATTTTGAATTGTCAGATGGCTTCTGGCGGTCAACTCAGGGTAATCTGTGGGAATGGGGACACATAGGAAAACCGCAAATCTCATCGGCTAACTCAGGTAGCAAGGCTTGGATTACTAAATTAACAGG
Organism: Williamwhitmania sp.; assembly: GCA_035529935.1. NCBI lineage: Bacteria > Pseudomonadati > Bacteroidota > Bacteroidia > Bacteroidales > Williamwhitmaniaceae > Williamwhitmania > Williamwhitmania sp. The sequence goes on from DATKVT010000070.1 coordinate 11,627, forward strand.
AACATACGGTTCAGGCAATCCTACAGGTGAAACCTCTGCATTTTTAGACGACTTTGAAAGCCTAAACGGATGGCAGCTTACGGGTGAATTTGAAATAGGACCGCCAAATGGACTTGGAGGTTCCGATGGAGGATACCCCAACCCTGTCAATGCATATTCAGGCGTAAATGTTTTGGGAACTGATCTTGATGGCTCAGGGACATTCCCAAATTGTTATGAACCAAACATTACAACACCAGCTGGACTTTCTGCCATCTCTCCTGCTGTAAACCTCAGCAATTATGTATCGGCACACTTAACTTTTTATCGATATCTAAATGTTGCTGCAGGCGACACAGCAAAGATCGATTTTTCAAAAGATGGAACAACGTGGTATTCTGCCTGGAAAAGTACAGATGCCATTACCGATGGATCATGGGAACTCATTGATATTCCAATTGCCGATTCTTTACTTTCATCAACCTTTAAAGTTCGGTTCTCGATTCGGAGCAATGCAACTATTAACTATTCGGGTTGGAACATTGACTACCTTAATATCCTTGGTGTACCATTCACCTCACCCGTAGCAATACTGGAGAGTCCCTGTATGGACTTCACAAACGATACCAAGCCAATTTTTGGTGCCGCTATAAACTACCAAACCGAAAAAGGGGTGGATGGTGCAGCACTCTACTACTCCATCGATGGTGGAACAACCTGGACTCACATCGAATCGAACGGCGACGCCTTCGATAGTAGATGGAATTGGTATAAGGATAGCACCGTAACGTCACTTGGCACCACCGGATGGAGTGGAAATAGCAATGGTTGGAAAAACGTTTACCATATACTACCTGCCAATGTTGCCGGTCAATCGTCGGTTAAGTTCCAGCTTAGGTTTAATTCCGACAGGTTCAATAACGATTATGATGGTGTTGCTTTTGATGATATTAGCTTCGCGGAAGCTCCCAACGATTTTGGTGTGACCGCACTTGTAAACCCAATAAATAGCTGCACCCTAACAAAGAATGAATCAGTAACTGTATCGGTTAAGAACTTTGGAGTAAGAACGGCTGAAGCAGGTGATACCGTAAAGGTTAAGCTATCCATAGACCGAGACGGGGACATTCAAAGCGGCGACCAATCCTTCATATTAGGATCAGCTCTGCCTGTCAACTCAGTAACCAACTTCACCTTTACCCAAAAGTTTGATTTTAACTTCGGTGGAACTTACAATATTGTAGCCTCCACCTATGGCGATGCCGGTCCGCGATTCTACTATGACACAGGGAATGACACCTTAATGACTTCCGTTGTAGTAAATAAACCATATGTCAACTTGGGTCCGGACATATATACCGTGCGAGCAGACACGGTTGTATTAGACGCAACGGCAAGTGGTCCTGTAACCTATAACTGGTATAGTCCAATTACCAATCCTACACCAATTACCACTACGCCCATTATACAGTACCCCACCATTCCCGCATCGGGAGGACAATTTAGAGTAGAGGTAATCGGGGGTTGTACAGCTTATGACACCATTCGAATAGTGAAGCTTATTTCCGACGTAGGTATTTTAAATCTTGTTAGCCCTGTTACTGCATGCCAGCTTAGCAGCAGCGAGCCATTCAAGATCAACATCAAAAACTTTGGTACCGACACGCTAAACGTTGGGGACTCAATTGCTCTAAGTTGGACAATTAATGGAGGCAGTACTATTCAAGATACGGTGGTTCTCCAAAACGTTCTGCTACCAGATGATACAGTAGAAATTACCACAAACAAAAAGACAGATTTCAGTGCCGTTGGTAATTACAACGTTGAACTTTACGCCAAACGACCTTACGACGAGGTTCCGGCTAACGACCACATTTCTTCAACCATTACTGTTCATGGATTTCCGACGTTTAACCTGCCTGTTATTCCTTCAACCATTGCAGATACGAGCTATACAATAGATGCAGGTTCAGGATGGAGCAGTTACCTCTGGCAAGATGGCTCCACAAACCAAACATTTGTAATGGATACCATAGGATGGGTAAAGGCCACAGTAACCGATGGCTTCTCCTGTCCAGCTTCCGATTCGGCTTACATTAATCTTAAGTACACCGATATCTCACTTCAAAAAATAATATACCCAGAGGATATCTGTAAGCAAACGCTGCCTGTGTATCCTCAGGTTACCGTTCGAAACAATGGAACGGATACCTTGGCTATTGGTGATAAGGTAAACGTGAGCTATACTGTGAACGGCGGCACAACAACTACCGATCAAGTTACCCTCAACACAGAGTTCACTCCTGGAGAAACGTTTAATCACACCTTCTCCGTGCCGGTTAATCTTACTTCAGCTGGACCATACAGCTTTGTATATTGGGCTGAAGCTTTGACGGAGATGAAGCCAGGAAACGATACTCTGAAAAAGATTATAAACGTAATCACACCAATTAACCTAAATCTACCGCCAACTGTTTTTACAAGAAACAGCCAAGTAGTTTTAGATGGTGGTCCAGGAGCAGACTCCTACTTGTGGAATACTGGAGCAACAACGCAAGCCATAACGGTTACAACTTCGGGCCAATACTCTCTCATTGCCACAATAGGCGGTGCATGCTCAGCATTTGACACCAGCAATGTTACCTTCCTACACCATGACTATGCGCTTACCCAGTTCGTAGATCCTCTGGATTCCTGCGCTGCAACTGCTGGAAGAAAAGTTTCTGTGAGGATTTACAATAATGGTAACGATACGCTGACTACTGCTCAATCCTTAAGCATAGTGTTGAATGTAAACGGCAGCTTAAATCAGACAAAGATTTTCCAGCCAAGCACAGACTTTATTCCAGGCATCTACAGGGATGTATTTTTCGACAACCCCATAGACCTTAGCAGTGAGGGAAGCACAGATCTTACGGCTCAACTAACATTTGCAAGCGATATAAATGCAGGGAATAACTCCACTGCGAAAACCATAAATGTTTGGGCAAATCCGGTTGTTAACCTTGGGCCTGACCAATGGCTCACAGGAGGAAATGTGGTCCTCAATGCAGGAAGTGGCTATAGTTTCTATAGTTGGAACACAGGAGCTACTACGCCAACCATAACGGTTTCAACAAGTGGCACCTACTTTGTAACTGTTACTTCTGATAAGGGTTGCACAGGAAGTGATGAGGTTGGTGTTAGTTTTACCGCTTCGGCAATTAACATTACCGCCTTACTTGCTCCTGCTCCAGGTTGTCCTTCTCAGGACCCGATGGATGTAAGTGTTGAGGTTACCAACCAAGGTGTTTCAACGCTTCCTTCTGGAACTAAAATTCCGTTGGGATACAAATACAATGATGGAGAAACCATGAGTGACACTCTTGCACTTACGTCCGATTTGAATGCAGGGGATAAGATCAACCATACCTTTGCCGACAAGGTGGTTATTAATACAGCTGGAAATATGTCCTTCAAAACCTTCACTTACTATAACGAAACCCAGGGACCTGTTTCTGAATTCTTTGTGCAAACTCTACCATTGCCAAATTTCCATTTCACTATCGACACATTAAAGGTTAATTTTCCTTACGTGCTTTCTGCATATGGTGGAACCTCCTATCTTTGGAACAACGGATCCACTACAGCCACTACTATAGCCGATGGTCCAGGAGATTATTGGGTGCAAGTTACGGGAAGCAATGGTTGCTCACTTAAGGACTCTGTGTATGTAGCATCGCTAGTTAGCGTTGGAGAGAACGACTTCTATGCATCATTGGCATACTATCCTGTTCCCACCACCTACATTCTGCATGTGGAAGCAACGCTAAAGGCAACCACCGACGTAACCATTGACGTGGTCGATATGTTGGGCATTCCAAGGTGGTCTAAGAAGTATATAAACGTTGACAAAATTGAAGAAGCAATTGGGTTGGATGGAATAAAACCAGGAACCTACCTGCTACGAATTTCAACGCCAACAGGCAATGCAATAAAAACAATTATTATAAGTAGATAAAAAAAGGAGGCTGACGAAAATCAGCCTCCTTTTTTATTGAAAACTCTCAAGCAAATAGGGCTGCCCCCAAATACAGGAAGGCAACCCTAAACTCAATAAACCCAAACAAAAAACTATCTAAACAAACTTTACTTTCCAAGTAAAGGGATAAGTGTAATATAGATTCCCGCTATAATTGCAGTTGTGATAACGCCAGTAATATTGGCTCCAATTGCTTCCGGCAAAATTAGAGAGTATGGATTATCCTTGCTTACAATTTTCTGCGCAACCTTGGCAGTTGTTGGTACACAGCTGACTCCTGCAATCCCAATCACAGGATTAAAGTTCCCCTTTTTAATGAAATACATGGCGTAGCCTCCCAGAATACCGCCTATACCAGAAATTAATAGTGAAACGATTCCCAAAACGAGCAACTTTAGGACCACTGGATCGAGCAATAGATGTGCATCACAAAGAACGCCCAGCACTATGCCAAGAAAAAAGGTAGATCCGTAAAGCAAGGGCCCACCAATAAACTCCTGAAGATGTTTTAAATCGGATTCGCGAATAGCAACCCCAACAAAGAGCGAAAAGAATAGAGGGGAAGCCACTGGGAAAAGAAAACACAAAACCGCACAAAGAATTACAGAAAAGCTGAGTTTTGTGGCAGCGCTATAGTTTTTTGGTTTTCCCTTTCTTACCATCCGAATCTCTCGAAATCGCTTTGGCACCATAAGCTTCACTAAATAAGGATAGCCACCATAAGTTAATCCAAGATAGAGGTAGGCCACCACTGTAATTGGAACAAACAGATGCTTTGAAAGTGAGAGTGAAGTAAACAGCACCATTGGACCATCTGCCCCACCAACCATAGCAATGGAGGCGCTATCGCCAAGCGAAAGCCCCATAGAATGTGCTATTGGAAGTGTAAGAAAGGTGCCCAACTCGGCACAAAGGGCTAAAAACATGCTTGTAAACGGATTTTGCAGCAGATAACCAACATCAAGCAGCGAACCAATGCCCATAAATACAAAACAGGCGATAAGGCCATTGCTGAAAGTTAAGGTATACACCGGTTGCAAAAAATTAATCTGCATCAGATTCATAAGCGAGTTGGTATCCGAAACCATGGGATCCACAAAGAGGTTGCCCATTACACCCCCGGGCATAAAAAGCGTTGCGCAATTTATGGCAACCATACCCATACCCATTGGTATCATGACTAGGGGTTCAAGAACCCCCTTTCGACCAAGATAGACCAACAAAAAACCCAAAAATATAAGGACAATACGCATGGAACCCATTAGCCATCCAGAGGCAACCATGGTTCCAAATCCCTGAAATATTTGAAACAGGCTAAATTTTTCCATAGTAGTGATAATTCTTGGTTTGCTCATCCCAATCCCGCTTGGAGGAATCCTCTTTGTGGTTTTTCCCAAAGAACATCTTTACTAAATCGTTCCAGCCTACACTTGGAAATGATTGATCCTTGTTATCAGAATAGTAATGATTTACCAACTCATTGTTTTCGGCCATCTCATCGGTGGAAGCCATTAGGATGGCACTACTTTTGCGAGCCGATTTAATTCGACGAATGCGGCGAATTTCATCCTTCTTCAACCGCCACAGATTGGACGATTCAGCTCCACGAACAAGCAGGTAGATTACTCCTGCTACAGCAAAGCCTATGGCAAATGTAAACACCATCATGCCGACAGTTTCAAAAATAACGGATAACATAGTTTATGAGATTAGTTAATTCTTTGAAAGCTCCTCGTTGAAAGGAAAAAACAATTGACCCGAATGGGAAATAGAAAAGATTAGTAAGAAGTTAAATGCGGAGAATCGGCCGTTCCGAATCATAGTTGGAACAGTGAAAATCTTTAGGCTGACCACTCCAAGTTTTACCATCACCAAGAACAGCTAGCGAAGTTGGTAATACCTCAACTGGCAAATCAAGCCTCAATGTTTTACACGATCTGTGGTTTCGAATGGAATCAGGCTCAGAGTTTTGAAATGCGCCACTTTCCTCTACATAAATTAATTCATTGCCAGCGGGTGAATTTGCAAAATGGCTAGAGCCAAAACATACTTGCTCTGCATAAAGCTGCTCTTTGTAATGAACATTCTGGCTCACCGAACCCTGCCTTAACGCAGCAGAATTGCTGAAGACAAATGCATATGCAACCAAGACAACCAGCCCAACCGAAGTAAGATGAAAAATGCGTTTCACGAGAACCATTTTAACGATGCAAGTTTACAACGGTTTTTGGCACGTTGTTACCAATCTAACACTCTTTCTTTTATTCAAAAAACAATCATAACATACTGTATATTTGAATTTTAAGCAATAATAAGATCGCAATATGTCGTCAAACATAAAAGTTACAAGTTGCTACCCATTCTCATTCATTGAATTTGCCAATCACTCCAAGGCTTATATGCAGTCCTTTCACAAAAAAAACAAATTGAAAACCAACTTTTAAACAACCTGTATGCTGATTAAAATCATTTGATTTGCATACCCACCTTACTAATTTTCAGCCCTCAACATCAACAACAAAAACGCTATAAAATGCTGAAAATAGAAAAGCATCCCATTCTTGAAGTTCCACATGGAGACGAGTTCACCTTTTTATATGAAGGGAAACCGGTTAAAGGAGAAAAGGGATTCACCATTGCAGCAGCGCTGCACCGGGCTGGCTATCCCATTCATAGCCATAGTGTAGAAAATAGAGAACGTAGCCTTGAATGCGGCATTGGCAAGTGTGGAGCTTGCGAAATGCTGGTTGACGGCCACATTAAGCGCATCTGTATAACACCGGTGGATGGCGTTAAGGCGGTAAAAGAGGTGCCCCATAACCACACTCCCGAGGTGGAGCCCTCAAATAGGGATTTATCGACAAAGGTGTATAAAACCACCGTTGCTATTATTGGTGCAGGCCCAGCAGGATTGGCTTGCAGGGAATTGCTGCTAAAGCATCAAGTGGAGAATATTGTTATTGACAACAACGAAACCATCGGTGGCCAGTTCAACATGCAAACGCACCAGTTCTTCTTCTTCGAAAAAGAGAAAAAGTTTGGTGGTATGCGTGGCTTTGAAATTGCAAAAACGCTTGCCGGAGACAATCACGAAGGTATTTTCCTCAACAGCACCGTTTGGGATATTCTTGAGGGGAAGCGTATTGCCATTAAGAACATTCGCACTGAGGAGATTTACTTTGTTGAGGCCGACTACATGGTGGTTGCAACTGGTGCCGTTCCATTTATGCCAACCTTCGAGAACGACGACGTGCCTGGTGTTTATACAGCGGCAGTTGTTCAAAAAATGATGAACCAGGAATTCACCTTGCTTGGCAAAAACGTGCTAACAGTGGGTGCCGGAAATATTGGTTACCTCACCTCCTATCAGCTAATGCAGGCTGGTGCAAACGTTAAGGCTATTATAGAGGCAATGCCGAACGAAGGAGGCTTTCCTGTTCAGGCAAACAGAGTTCGCCGCCTAGGCATTCCTGTTATGCTGAGCAAAATACTTATTAAAGCCCTACCAAATGAAAAGCGAGATGGAGTTGTTGGCGCCATCATTGCCGACTGCGAAAATTTCAAACCTATTCCCGGAACTGAGCAAATCATTGAAGGAATAGACGCTATCAATATCTGCACCGGACTAGTGGCTGATGACCAGCTGCTAATAAAAGGTAACGAGGTATTTGGTAGAAACTGTTACGGTGCCGGTGACGCTATCCGAATTGGCGAAGGCACCAGCGCGGTTCTAAAAGGGAAACAGGTAGCCTACGAAATTCTTCAGGAGTTGGGAGCAAAGGTTAAATACGATGACTATCTCGCAGTTTCAAAGGAATATATCGATTCTCAGCAACATCCGCTGCGGGTTATTGAGAAGCCATCTGTGCCCACAGAGGAGCGCATGCAAAAACCATTTGTGCAAATTGACTGCCTCTATGGCTTCGCGTGTAACCCATGCCAGTTCGCCTGTCCGCATGGTGCAATCACAAAAAGTTCCACCAGCACTGTTCCTCAGATCGATTTCAGCAAGTGCATTGGATGTATGGAGTGCGTTTACCAGTGCCCGGGACTGGCTATCTTCGGCTATAACTACGCCAAGGATTGGCTATTTCTTCCCATTGAGTATGCAGCACAGGAAGGTGCCGAGGTATTTCTTGTTGATAACCAAGGAAAAAAGTTGGGAGAAGGCGTTATCGAGAAAATTCTCACCAAGAAAAACAAAACCAATATTGCCCGTGTAAAGTCCATCACCTTACACGGTAACGACCTTATTTCTGTAAGAGGTTTCATCGTTAAGGGAAATTACCCCGAACCCGTTAAATTGTCGAAAACCAACTACACTCCCGAGGAAAAAACATACGTGTGCCACTGCGACGACGTTTCTATGGATGAGGTGCTTGCTACAATAGGCAACCGCAAGTTCATCTCCGCCGACGAAATTAAGCATACCACCCGTCTTGGAATGGGAGCTTGTCGTGGGAAGCGATGCATAAAGAGATTGAAAACAGCGCTAATTCCAATGGGCATTCAGATTGTGGGTGATGCAACACCTCGTGGTCCGTTGAGCAACCAGATTAACATGGGTGAGCTTTTTCCAAAAAGTGTTCCCGAAACATATATCACCGGAATTAATGGCAAAAAAGTTCAGGTGGTTAAGGTAAAGGCCCTAGTTGCTGGTGGAGGAATTGCAGGAAGTGCACTATTCCGCTACATGGCCGAAGCAGGCATGGCTCCAGTGCTTCTCAACTATGGTCGTGGTGCTTCATGGCGGAATATTGCCGGTGGACGTCCAGCCTTTTCGCTTCCAGAAATTGCAGACATCGCCATACGAAGCCACGAAATATTCAAGGATCTGAACAAGATCAGCAAAATAGACTATAGGCCAATCAACTATGTATCTTTTGCCCATGACGAAGCCAACTACAAAGCACTTGAGGCCTCCAAAGCATGGAGCAACGCCTTTATGGTTGAGCCAAAGGATTTCAAAAAAGAAATTTCGCCAAACTTCAACCCAAAACTAAACACTTATTTATCGGCTCTAATAACCAAGGATTGCTGGCAAGCAACTCCTGGAAAGACCGTTGATTTGCTTCGAAAACTTGGTCTTTCCAAGGGCGGTACGGTAAAGGAAGATTGCGAGTTAATCAGCGTACATCGCAATGGAAGTGAATATGTAGCATTGGTGAGAGATCACGACCACAGCTACATCGAATACCATGCAGAAAACTTTGTCAACGCCCTCGGGCCAGAGTGTGACAAGTATGCACGTCAGCTTGGATTAGATCTAGGCATATATCCAGTGAAGCACCAAGCTTTTATAACTCGTCGACTCCCTTGGATGGGCGTGAATGGCGATCCGCTTGGCATGCTAATCGATCGTCGTAAGTACAAAGGGTTTGCAGCAGTATATGGTCAGCAGCTGGCAGAAACTGGTCAAATCATTGGTTGTGCCTCACCTGCAAGTGATGCTCAGGAATCAGGCAAAAACCTTAAGATAAACACTCAAGAGTTTATAGAAATTGCCTCTGAGGTCTTTGCCGGCTGGATTCCGCAGCTTTCAAGCGTCGGTTTCCAAGCAGTATGGGCTGGATATTACACCGAACCAAGAATGTATGTAGATCCAGCCAACGGGCTTCTTGTTGGACTACGTGGTCATGGATTTATGCTTGGTCAAGGGTTAGCCAAAATGTATGTTGACGCACTTACCGGAAAACCAGTTCCAGACTACTTTAAACGCTTAGCCGTCGATGGTGACGGACTTCCAGAAAAAGCGTTTAAGTAACATAGATATTGCTTTACAAAATCCCGGTCTACTAAAATGTATACCGGGATTCTTTGTCTTAGAAAACTTAATCTATCTCATATGATTATTTGCAGAGCGACTCTCACGGCTTACCTTAAGAATTTTAAAAAAAGTAACCAATAAATTGATGGCAGCGAAGTTCCAGCCTGAAATTTATTCATTAATATTAACTCATGCAATCATCATTTTGCGGTTATGTGAATGATGAAAAGGTTAAAAGATTGCAATAATATTTGCATAGATTATTCTATTAAACTAATTTTCAGAAGTTGTTTAAACCAAAAAAACCTATGAAAAAGATTCTACAATTTCTATTTTTAGGCTCTCTTGCGATAAGCCTAAACATCCCGTTACAGGCAAGTCCTGCCTATCCATTCCCAATCATGTTTACACAACCTGATGGGTCTCACATAAAAATTCTTTTGAAGGGTGATGAATATTCTAAATGGGCTGAGACAAACGATGGCTATGCACTGCTTTTCGATAGCAAAGGTTACTACGAATATGCCAAAACCGACGGCAGAAATTACATGGTTCCCTCTGGACTTATTGCCAAATCGCCCGAAGTTCGATCTGTAGATGATAATACCTTTTTGTTAAGTACAAGAAAGCATTTAACATACTCAAAAGAGCAGTTGTCGATGCTAAGATCTGCAACTTCTATGAGAAACAATGCGGCTCAAAGAGCATTTCCAACAATTGGAAATCACAAACTCATCTGTATTCTTATTGGATTTCAGGATGTTCCTTTTCAAAAAACACACGCTGATTTTGATAACCTATTTAATCAGATAAACTACTCAGCTAGTGGAGCAAGTGGTAGTGTAAAGGATTATTACCTTGAAAACTCTCAAGGTCAGTTTAATCTCACTGTTACGGTTGCCGGGCCCTACGTTGCCGACCACAACATGGCATACTACGGAGCCAACAATAGCAATGGTGACGATGCCGACCCACGAGCATTGGTTACTGAAGCTGTTAATAAAGCAAATGCAGATGTAAATTATGCAGACTTTGATAACGATGGTGATGGAACGGTAGATGGTGTTTATGTAATATATGCAGGCTATGGTGAAGAAGCTGGCGCAAGTTCTGATGCCATTTGGGCTCATGCATGGTCAATCACACCTCTCACCCTCGATGGCAAAACTGTAAGCAGATACTCTACTTCTGCTGAGTTACGCGGAAATTTTGGTACACAAATAACTACTATTGGCGTTATATGCCACGAATTTGGCCATGTTCTCGGTGCACCAGATTACTACGATACTGACTATGCTGAATCAGGCGGTCAATATACTGGAAATGGCAATTGGGATATTATGGCAGGAGGGTCCTGGAACAATCAAGGTCTTTCACCTGCAAATCATAACCCCTATACCAAAGTTTATATCTACCACTGGGCGCCTATCACTACAATATCATCACCCCAAGACATTGAGATTTTTCCAACAAATACAATGCAGGCAAACTATTATCGGGTCAACACGAAGACTGATGGGGAATATTACATTCTAGAAAACCGACAAAATATTGGCTTTGACACTGCCCTGCCAGGTCATGGTTTAATGGTTTACCATGTAAACAAAGATTTTGATGCATATCTCAGTTCAAATAAATTGAATGCGGGATTTCCTCAAATGATATATCCTGTTTGTGCATCAAACACTTCAATCATTAACAGCACTCCCTCATCATTTGGTAACATTAATAGTGATGGTTGCCCATTCCCTGGATCTTCGAGTGTAACTGAATTCACCGATTACACGGAACCTTCCGAAATGTCGTGGGATGGCTACTACACAGGGGTTCCAATTACACAAATTGCCGAAAATCCTACAACTAAATCCATCACGCTTAGCGTAAATGAAACAGCCGATTTTTATGCTTCGGCAGTCACGGCTCCACTAAATGGGCCAATTACAATCACCGATAATTCATTTGGAAACCTAAGTAGTGCTTGGAGTTGGGACTTTGGTGAAGGTGCAAATCCTCAAACCTCAACAGACCAAGGTCCAATTCAGGTAACCTATTCAACTCCAGGAACAAAAACCATTTCCCTCACAATAGATGGCACAACAACAACTACCAAAACAGACTATATTCAGGTGTATGATCCGGCTGCAACTGCTGCTGATATTATTATGTTCAACTTCGATGATCGAAATTTAACAGCAGACGATGGTGTTTCTCCAAATTTGACTCACGCTATTTCAACGACAAGCAGCGGCACCATAAGTTATCTTGCTGGAACACCAACTGGTTATTTGCTGAGTAGCTCAGGATGGGATAATGGAGCTAATACCAAAGCATGGGAAATCTCAGTTGATGCTTCAAGTTATAATTCCCTAACAATTTCTTCCTCGCAGGCCAGTTCATCGGCTGGTCCTAAAAATTTCAAGGTTCAATACAAGGTGGGTAGCGGAAGTTGGATTGACTTGCCAAATAGCAGTATAACCTTAACTTCCACTTTAACTCAACAGCTTAACAACATTGCCCTTCCAGCAGATTGTGACAACCAAAGTCAGGTTGGCATTAGATGGGTAATGGCTGATAACACGTCAGTTGGGAATAGCCAAGTTACAGCAGGTGGGTTAAGTAAGATAGATGATATCCACGTGCAAGGATTGCTCGGCCAGGGACCCTTAGGGATTGAAAACAATAATACCGGATTAGTTATCACAACCTTCCCCAATCCATTTTCTTCCGATCTTACCGTAAACGCTGAATCACCCATAAAGAACATCACTATTTACGATATTACCGGCAAGACCATTTTGAACATTCCTGTCAACATGGAAAATTCAAAAACTTTTGGCACTGCCAACTTTGCAAAGGGTTACTACCTTATTAGAGTTACTGATGCAAACAATCATGTTAGTACCATGAAAACGGTAAAACAGTAAACTATTAGATTATACCATCGAAAGAGAGCAGTCAGTCTGCTCTCTTTTTTTATTAGCACCATATCAGAGGTTAAGATTTTGAGAGCACGAAATGTGTTTTCTATTCACTGCCTATACAAGAAAGACATACAATCGCTTTTAATTTTTAGTTTTGCAGAAAAAAGCATGGCTCGATTTAAGCTCACCTTGGAGTACGATGGCACTAAATTTAGAGGCTGGCAATACCAACCCAACCAACCTACTGTTATGGGACGAATTATGGAGGCCTGTGACATTGCCTTCAACACCAGTAAATTCGAACTCTATGGTGCTGGACGCACCGATGCGGGAGTTCATGCAATTGCACAGGTTGCCCACCTTGAAGTAAACACACAACTTCCCCCGAGGGTAATTAAGTTGCAGCTGAACGATCAGCTACCATCGACAATCAACATACTACACGTCGAAAAAGTAGGCAGCCAATTTCATGCCCGGCACGACGCTGTTGCTCGCAGCTACGTCTACCAAATAGCAACACGTAGAACAGCATTTGGAAAAAACAACTGCTGGTGGATTAAGGACAAGCTGAATATTTCGGCAATGACAGATGCCGCCGAAATTATGCAAGGATTCAACGACTATAGTTCATTTGGTTCGTCAGAGGACGAAGAGGCATCAACCAAGGTAGATGTGCATTGGGTAAGAATCTATGAGGTGGAAAGCTCAATTATCATTCATGTGGTAGGCTCCCATTTCCTATGGAAAATGGTTCGTCGAATGGTCGGAGTATTAGTTGAGGTTGGTCGTGGCAACCTTTCAATTGAGCAAGTAAAGAGGTTGTTCACATCATACTCCGCACTCCCAGCAAAAGTAACTGCTCCGCCTTCGGGACTTTACCTTGAGCGAGTTTACTACTCTGGCGATGAAATTGCAGAGGATCCAATTTGGGTTCTTAATCTATTTAATTTTTCCTAGTTACGACCGATCTTCTAGGTCGGGAAAGTAGTATCGTAGCGAACTTAGTATTTGACTTTTAGTATAAGGTTCTCTCGTTATAAGAAGGATTGTATCGTCTCCAGCAAGTGTTCCGATTATTTCCGGCAACTTAATCGAATCGATAAATGTTGCCACACCGCTTGCAAAACCAGAATGCGTTTTGAGAACCGCAAAGCTGTGCGTAAATTCCACCGACAAAACATTTTCGCTAGGTATATTTGGAGATTGAGTTGGTTTGAAAACTTGACCACTACTGGGCACTACATAGGCGTAACCTGTCTCCCTATCCGGAACTTTTGCTATTCCAGTAGCCTTAAGATCGCGCGAAAGGGTTGCCTGAGTTATCTCAAAACCACTTTGTTTTAGCAGATCGAGCAACCGCTCTTGGCTAGATATCTTTCTTGAGGAAACTAAACGTCTTATTTCCTGCACCCTATCTCTTTTCATCGACATTATTTCGCTTAATTATTACTCGACAAATTCACTTTCTAATTACACAAGATTAAAGTGCAAAAGTAAAAGATAATCAAAGGGTAACAATAAGCAAAGATAAAAATCGAACTCCTGTCCTAAATTTGTGATTAAAGATTATAAACGTATTGCGATGAGGAAGATTAACTTGAGTGAAGAATCACTAGGTCGCTTACATAGCGATGCAAAACAACGATTAGAGTTAATTGATATTAAAGGTATTATTTACCATATACCGTTAACAAAAAGTCCCATAAAAACCACCAGACATTTTGTGGCGATTCATTACCAAACGCACAAGTTGGTTGTTCTTCGATACTCCGAGATTACAAAGGCACTAATAGATTATTCAACAGAAATAGTTTTCTCCTTGAATTAGGAGAAACAGGACTATGTCCATTGGGCATTTAAATTTACCTACTTAAAAGATCCAACTATCAAGTTGATAACCTAGCACTTAATTGTGCTTGACATAACGAACAACAATATCCTCTAAACTCCTTTTTGGTACATGATGCACCTGCCTGCCATCGCGCCAATACTTAACATCACCGTTGTTGTTGAGCAGTTCAACAGCAACCTCCTCCTTGGGAACGCCCAACGCTAAAACCAAAACCGGCTTCAGATTTTCGGGAAGATGAAGAAGCTCAGCAATCTCCTTTCGCTTTATCGAACCAAGAATGCAGCCCCCAAGACCTGCCTCAACAGCACCAAGCATTATGCTTTGAGCGGCAATACCTTGATCGTGTGCGAATCCCTCTGCAATTGAAGAATCCTCAAGCATAACAATATAGGCAGAAGGCCTTTCTCCCTCAATCGGTCCATCCCAATCATTCAAATACCCAGCCCAAGCCAAAAAAGGGAAAAGTTGTGCATTCTGCTCTGGATCATACACAACTGCATACTTCAACGGTTGTAAATTTCGACCCGATGGAGACATTCGGGCAAGATCGACAAGATGAAGCAAGGTTTCTTCAGCAATTGGGTTCTGCTGAAAAAAACGGCGATAGCTCCTGTTTCTATAAACAAGTTCTTTAATCATGGTAGCAATATTTTACTAAAAAGCTGTTCATCTATGACAGACGAACAGCTGATTCGATTAATTTTCTCCTAAAATCTTTGGCTAATAACTTTCCAGTCTACAACATTCCAAAATGATTGTAGGTAATCGGGTCGCCTATTCTGGTAATCGAGGTAGTAAGCGTGCTCCCAAACATCGCAAGTTAAGATTGGCTTATACCCTTTCCGCATAGGGTTTCCAGCATTGGACTCCTGAATAATCTCCAACCGCCCCTCCTTGTTCACAACCAACCAAGCCCAACCAGAGCCAAATAGCGTTGCACCTGCTTTGGCAAACTGCTCCTTAATGGCTGAAAGAGAGCCAAACGACTGATTTATAGCATCTGCCAACTTGCCGGTTGGTGTAGACAATGGTGTTGGAGAAAACTGCATGAAATAAAAGGTGTGGTTCCATACCTGCGCGCCATTGTTGAAGATACCACCATCGGCCTCACGAACTATTGTTTCCAAATCAGCATTTTCGAACTTGCTCCCAGGAAGAAGGTTGTTGAGGTTATTAACATAAGCCTGATGATGCTTTCCATAGTGAAACTCAAAAGTTTTACTACTGATATGCGGCTCCAACGCAGCAAAATCGTAAGGAAGTTTCGGCAATTCGTGCTTCATGGCATTTGTTTTTAAGTTAGATAAACAAAGTTAACCCAATCAATAGGAAGAACCAAGCTAATTATCTATAAAAGAAAAGCCGACATTGCTGCCGGCTCTCCCACTCATCTAACCCAAAAACTAAAGCTACCCTATGAAAAAAATCAAAGGCTGTTGTATCTACGATTTACCTCGTCCCAATTAATCAAGTTCCAAAATGCAGCAACATAATCGTTTCTCCTATTTTGGTATTTCAAGTAGTAAGCGTGCTCCCAAACATCAAGTCCCAAAATTGGATATCCCTTTACCTCGGACACATCCATTCTAGGGTTGTCCTGATTGGGTGTGGAAGCAATTGTCAACTTGCCTTGAACGTCAACCAGCCAAGCCCAGCCAGAGCCGAATCTTGACATAGCTGCCTTGCCAAACTCCTCCTTAAAAGCACCAAAGGAGCCAAAGTTTTTGTCAATGGATTTTGCAATATCGCCGGTTGGATTACCGCCTCCATTTGGAGATAGGATTGTCCAAAATAGGCTGTGGTTGTAGAAACCACCACCATTATTTCGAACGGCAACCGGGAATTTTGATACATTTTTCAGCAATTCATCTATGGGCAACTTCTCCATTTCGGTGCCCTGAGTTGCTGCATTGAGGTTGTTGGTATAAGCTCCATGATGCTTTGTATGGTGAATCTCCATTGTTAAAGCATCAATGTGTGGTTCCAGTGCGACGTAAGCGTAGGGTAATTTTGGTAATTCGAATGCCATGATATTTTGTTTTAGAAGTTGCTATTTGTATTCAGTTTAAATTAAAACAACACACTAACAAAAAAGTTCATGGCAACAACTTTCTTACACAAATCAGCACATACTTACCTAACATCAATGCAGAAGGGAGTTTTACAAAAAGAAAGTTACAGGGAAAGTAGCGTAGGATTTTGGCCCACCCAATTATTCTAAGTCATGAAGTTTACCAAACAAATACCATTCTCATCTGTTATTGAGTCAAATTTTGCTTGGTTAACCAAGTTCAGCATCAATTCAAAGGGCTAAAGGATAACGATGCTTAGAGCTAGATTGCTTCAAAGGCTATTATCAGAAACTGTGCTGCAATTAATCTTTAAGGTTAGGGTTGTAGGGGACAACCTTTTCCTTGGTTATTGTAAACATTTCTATCCGCAGGAAATAATAGGTTACCTCATAAAACTCCACCCGCCACTTACCATCGAGCGAGTTTACAGAACCTGTTTTTTTTGCGAGCTTACCCCATAAAGGCTTTTGCGTAGGATGCTTCTTATTCCCAGTCTGATTCAAATGCAGCACATTTTTATTCAATACTAAATTAACATTAATTTTTCGTGTCACCCATATTTTCAGTAAACAAAATGACAAAAATACTTAAAAACATTACCATTGAGGAGCTTATTGAAGTTCTTCCCGAGTCAGTTAAACTATTAAAAGATAAGGGAATACGTTGCATAATTTGCGGCGAGCCTATTTGGGGAACACTGGAGGAGGCAGCCAAGGAGAAAAGCATCACCGACGACGAACTTGAGGCTGTGGTTCAGGAGTTGAACAACTTAGCTGCTGGCCATAAATAGCAAAAGTTCCCCCTAAAGGAGGAACTTTTACACAATGTCACGTATGTGATTACCAAATTTTATTGGGAATCAAGTAGTTCTTCACGTAGTCGTTTACACCATCTTCCAGGGTGGTAAATGGTTTAACATAGCCTATAGAACGAAGCTTCACCATATTGGCTTCGGTAAAATATTGGTATTTATCACGAATATCAATTGGGGTATCAACAAAGCTGATATCCTCCTTCACTCCCATCGCCCCAAAGGTTGCCTTTGTAAGATCAAGAAATGTTCGTGCAGTTCCGGTACCCATGTTGTAGATCCCGGAATTCTTTCTGGTCTGCATTAAGAAAAACATGACATCGCAAAGGTCCTTCACATACACAAAATCGCGCATCTGCCCACCATCAGTAAACTTTGGATTATGCGAACGGAATAACTTCATTTTTCCCGTAGCAGATATCTGGTTAAAAGAATGAAAAATTACAGAAGCCATACGCCCCTTGTGGAATTCATTTGGACCATAGACGTTGAAAAACTTTAGCCCAGCCCAGAAGAATGGCTTCTTATGTTGAGCAAGAGCCCACTTATCAAACTCGTTTTTTGACTCACCATAGGGATTTAAAGGCTTTAGCTTGGAAATAATGGAGTGATCATCCTCGTAGCCAAGTTCACCCATGCCGTAGGTTGCAGCCGAAGAGGCATACACTAGAGGCAATCCAAACTCAACACAGGCATTCCATACCATTTGGGAATATTCCAGATTTAGTTTATTGAAAACCTTTACATCAAATTCGGCAGTATTAGTTCTAGCACCCAGATGAAAAACAAATTCCACATGCTTGTGATTCCGTTGGAGCCATTCATGGAAAGCTTCGCGATCAACTAACGCTGAATAACTTTTCCCCTCGTAGTTTTGCCGCTTCTCATCGTGCGAAAAATCGTCAACCAAAACTACATCGTTGAATCCTTCATGATTCAACCTCGAAACCAAACCGCTACTAATAAACCCGGCTGCCCCAGTAACTATAATCATTTTGTTAGTATTTCAGTTTTACAATCTCTATATCTTAATGCTTAGGCCCCTAGGGCACAGTGAGTCGTTGCCACAAAGATATAGATTTATGACTAAACGCACCCCTTTTTGAGAATCCAGCATGACTTTAGCAACATTAATAAATGGTTAAATAAAGCCTGCAACCCATGCATGAACTCATTAACTCACTATATTCTTACCTGAACTATGTTCAACGACATTACAATGGAGATCAAATGTTTTCTGGTATTGACTACAAAAAAACTATTTTCGCAAAAACAATATTAGACATAAATCCAATTCTCAACTTGAGGCCATTAGAACAAAACGAAATATTTGCGGTTTATATGTTTATGATTAGCTAATTAAGACTAAACAAGATGCAGGAGGTTTTTATCACCAGAAGAGAGAGATTCAATGCAGCTCATAGACTATTTCGTCAAGATTTTTCGGACGAAAAGAACTTGGAGGTGTATGGGAAATGCTCCAATCCAAACTGGCATGGGCACAACTATATTCTTTTTGTCACGGTAAAAGGCCATGTGAATCCTGAGGTAGGCTACCTAATGAATTTGAAGGACCTCAGTATGATTATTCACGATGAAGTTGTAGATAAGATAGACCACAAAAACATGAATGTGGAGGTAGATTTTATGCAAGGTCGCATTGCCTCAACAGAAAATTTGGCCATTGCAATTTGGGAGGCAATTGCTCCGAAAATTGAAAAACAAGGGGCCATTCTCCATTGCGTTAAGGTTCAAGAAACGGAGAATAACTGGGCAGAATATTACGGAAACTAAATACCAAACGATGGAAACGATAAATAGCGGAGCCATTATCGACGAAAATGATGGCTATGCAAAAATTGAGCGGTGGAATACCGAAAAAACCGAACTTTTAGCAGAGCACTACAAAGCAATACTACAGCTAATTGGGGAAAATCCCGAGCGGGAAGGTTTGCTGAGCACTCCCGAGCGAGTTGCCAAGGCAATGCAATTCCTCATGCAGGGCTATAATACAGACCCAAAAGAGTTGATTAATAAAGCAAAATTCAAGGAGGATTACCAGCAAATGGTTCTTGTGAAGGACATTGAACTTTACTCAATGTGCGAGCATCACATGATACCATTTTATGGGAAGGCACATGTAGCCTATATTCCAAATGGATACATTACTGGGTTGAGTAAAATTGCAAGAGTAGTTGAGGCATTTGCTAGGAGGCTTCAAATTCAAGAACGCCTTACAGTTCAAATTCGTGACTCAATTCAGGAAACGCTTCACCCGCTAGGTGTTGCCGTAGTTATAGAGGCCAGCCACATGTGTATGCAGATGCGCGGAGTGCAAAAGCAAAATTCAGTAACAACCACCTCTGCCTTCACCGGAGCCTTTCTTACCCAAAACAAAACAAGGGAAGAGTTTATTCACCTTATAGGAGTGAAGCTACACTAAGAAAAAAATTTCAGCATTAAAAAGGGGAACCACAATTGTGGTTCCCCTTTCCCTTCTAACCCTAAACCTAAGCTACCCCTCAGGGGCAACTTCCGCACTTTTGCTCTTTTGTTTATTGCTCAACCTCTTATATAATTCGACAAAATCGTAGAGGTAAATCAAAGAGAAGCCAAGTGTTCTATTTGAGTTGAACTCAGAGTCTTCCTTATGAACATCCATAAAGCTATAATCATAGCGTAGGTCGAATACCCACGTTCCCAATTTTCGAGGCCACTCGGCACCTGCACCGATGGCAAAGCCATAATCCATTGTTCGCCAGCCAGAGTTAGTAAGTGAAGACTCGTAAGATTGACCTGAGGCAGCATCAGTAAAAACAGCAGTTCCACCAGTTCTTACATTGACGAAACCACCACCTTCAACGTGAATCCGAGTAACACCAACAGCCATTAGCGAATATTGAGCCAGAATTGGAATCCCAATATAGCTTGTCTTAAACTTGCTTTCAAAAGAGCCACTTTCAACCTTAACACCCTTTTGTATAAACATTAATTCGGGCAGCAATGCCCATTTTTCATTAATGCCTAATTTGCCAGAAACCCCAAATTCGAACCCAGTTCTGAACTTCGATGTTCCGCCAAAAGAGGTTGTGGTATTGGATATCTTCGAAAGCGCAAGGCCAATTTTAGGACCCAAATAAAAATAGCCAAACTCCCTTTTCCCAATCTTTATCACCTGCGCATATGAACCCAATGATATTATTAAACTTATTAAAACTGCAATAATACCTTTCATAGATAACTTCTTTAATAGTTTGTTGTCAATTTACAATATTGTAAATTGAAGAAATGGAGCAATTTAGAATTTGTATTACTTTTGTCGAGTAACCAATAAAATTGCTATGAAGGCATTTGTATTTCCCGGTCAGGGCGCTCAATTTGTAGGCATGGGGAAAGATCTTTACGACAGCAATCCCGCAGCTAAAGAACTTTTTGAAAAGGCAAACCACATTCTTGGGTTTCGTATTACCGACATGATGTTCTCAGGAACCGATGAGGATTTGAGACAAACAAAAGTTACTCAACCTGCAATTTTCTTGCATTCGGTTATTCTTGCAAAATCGCTTGGAGATAAATTCAAGCCGGAAATGGTTGCTGGGCATTCCCTGGGGGAGTTTTCCGCTTTGGTAGCCGCTGGAGCCTTAACTTTTGAAGACGGACTTCGCCTTGTTTCCAAAAGGGCCATGGCCATGCAAAAAGCGTGTGAGAAAGAGCCCTCCACCATGGCCGCAATCCTTGGGTTAGAAGACGAAAAGGTAGAGCAAATCTGCAACTCGATAGAGGAGGTGGTAGTACCTGCTAACTACAATAGCCCTGGACAACTAGTAATTTCAGGCTCCATGAAAGGCATTGAAATCGCCTGCGAGAAAATGAAGGAAGCTGGTGCAAAACGAGCACTTCCACTTAAGGTTGGTGGTGCATTTCACTCTCCCTTGATGGAACCCGCTCGCAAGGAGTTGGAGGAGGCTATTATGGCAACCACCATAAGCATGCCTATTTGCCCAATATACCAAAATGTAACAGCACAAGCCGTTACAGATCCTGAGACTATAAAGAAGAACTTGGTTGCTCAGCTAACCGCACCAGTTCGATGGACACAAAGCGTGAAAAATATGGTTGCCGATGGTGCAACATACTTTACCGAAATTGGCCCCGGAAACGTTCTTCAAGGGTTGGTAAAGAAAATAGAAAAAGTAGAAGCAGAGAGCATACAATCACTATAAAAAGAAAGCGGGTTCTCCCGCCTTCTTTACTCTTTGAACTTAAAAATTACATTTTGCTTCAGATCAGGATGTAGGCTATTGGCCACGGGGCACTCCTTGGAAGCCAATTCGAGTAATTTTCTCTCCTTTACCGAATAGTTATTATGTGGAAAGGTAAGCTCTACAACCACCTCCACAACCCTACGTGGATTAGTGCCCATAATTTTCGTAATCTTAACGTCGGTTCCATCAATATCGAAGCCGTGGGTTCGAGCAGAAATCCCCATAATGGTAAGCATACAACTACCAAGAGATGTAGCGAGAAGGTCGGTTGGTGAGAAAAACTCGCCTCGTCCCTGATTGTCGATAGGCGCATCGGTAACAATCTTGTTGCCAGAACGAACGTGTAGTGCTTCGGTCCGAAGTTCTCCAATATACTTTGTTCTTACAGTTTCCATAGCAATATTTTTATGGCATGAATAACAGCTAGTAGTTAAGGGTGTTCAAACTTGGTACAAAAAAAGGGGCGTTATCCGCCCCTTTTGAAATATTCTTAGCGAATCGATTAGATAACGCCTTGCTCAAGCATAGCTTTGGCAACCTTCATAAATCCGGCAACGTTAGCTCCCTTAACGTAGTCAACATAGCCATCCTTATTCTTACCATACTGAACACAAGCAGCATGAATGCTCTTCATAATTTGGTGTAGACGAGCATCAACTTCTTCTGTTCCCCAGCTGAGTTTCATGCTATTTTGGCTCATTTCCAAGCCAGAAGTTGCAACACCACCAGCGTTTACGGCCTTACCAGGTGCAAAAAGAATTTTTGCCTTATGGAATACAGCAATAGCTTCAGGGGTGCAAGGCATGTTAGCGCCTTCAGCAACGCAAACGGTGCCATTCTTTACGAGCAATTCAGCATCTTCCTTACCAAGCTCGTTTTGAGTTGCGCAAGGCATTGCTACGTCAACCTTAACTTCCCAAGGTTTCTTGCCTGCCACAAACTTAGAACCTGGGAACTTTTTCTCGTAAGGAGCAACGATATCTTGGTTTGTAGCACGAAGTTCGAGTAGAAACTCGATCTTGTTGCCTGAGATACCAGCCTCATCGTAGATGTAACCATCAGGACCAGAAATGGTAACAACCTTACCACCAAGTTCAGTAACCTTAAGACAGGCGCCCCAAGCTACGTTACCAAAACCAGAAATAGCAACTCTCTTACCGTTGAAGTCGGTACCCTTAGTAGCCAACATTTCCTTTGCAAAGTAGGTAGCACCAAAGCCGGTAGCTTCAGGACGGATGAGTGAACCACCAAATGTGAGACCCTTGCCGGTAAGAACACCAGAGTTTTCACGAGCTAACTTACGATACATACCGTATAAGAAGCCAATTTCACGACCACCAACGCCAATATCACCAGCGGGAACGTCAGTCTCGGGACCAATATGTCTCCAAAGTTCAGTCATAAAACCTTGACAGAAGCGCATTACTTCAGCATCGCTCTTTCCCTTAGGATCGAAATCGGAACCGCCTTTTCCACCACCCATAGGCAAAGTGGTAAGTGCGTTCTTGAAAATTTGCTCAAAACCTAAAAACTTCAAGATGCTAAGATTCACACTTGGGTGAAATCTCAAGCCACCTTTGTAAGGTCCAATGGCATTGTTAAACTGAATACGGTAAGCGAGGTTAACATGAACGTTACCTTCATCGTCAACCCAAGGCACCTTAAAGGTAAAGATCCGGTCTGGCTCAACGAGTCTTTCGATAATCTTAGCGGATTCAAATTCAGGATGCTGGTTGTAAACTTCTTCGATAGATTCCAACACCTCGTGCACAGCTTGGAGGTATTCTCTTTCGCCGGGATGCTTTTTTTCAAGCTCCGCCATTAACTTCTGTACATTCATTGCTAAAAGGTTTTTATAATTCTGGTATCAAACGATTAATTTGTGTAAGCGCAAACGATGTTTCACTTACAAATTCTGCGTAAATTTAGAATCTTATTAATGATTTATCAAAACAAAAAGTCATGTTAAAGAATATTATTCAGCAGGTTTTTCAAAAATTCCATCCTTTATTATCACTCCACGGCTGTTTTTACCATCGATAACAACGTGCAATGGCTTACCAAACCTGACACAACGAATAAATTTAGACTCATACACAGCATTCATCTTATCGAGCTCGGTATAGTTTAAAATTCCATCACCCATAAAGGGGTTTATGGTTAAATACCCTACTCCAAAGGAGGTCAAGTTTTGGAAAAAGTGAGTTCCCTGACTAGGGTCTACACGGAAATCTTTTTGTCCAGCCTCTACAATTACCCGGGCCTCAGATATTTGAGGCCACTTAACTGGAATACCCAACCAGGGGTCACTGCTCCCCCATCTACCTGGTCCCACAAGAATATAGTTACGCTTTAACTTGGAATAGCGCTGATTAAGTGCCTCCATTTCCATGGCAATAATGCCTGACTTGGCAGGGTCAAACTCATCTGGCTTCAAATAGACAATATCTCTAATACCATCTATTCTCCCATTCCCAAGGGCCGATTCAGCGTAGATTAAAGCTTTGGATACATCAACATTATCCCACCTAAAATCTTCTAGTTGCTCACTTTCAACAATCGGGCGAATTTGAAGAAAGTTAAAGACCATAGGCTGCTCTTTTCCCAATTCCATATTTACGGCAAACTCTATCTCAATGGAATTATTCATCTCCCGCTGACCTATCTCCAGCAGATCAGCTAGAATGTTTGCGAGAGGGAATGTATTATGCTTCAATATATTAGAGAATGTTATAACACGAGGACCACTACCAAAAATGCCATCTCGAATTGAATGATTTTCATACTCATAGGTGGAAGCTACTAGGCCAATGCTACTTTGAGGGGCGTCGGCAATGCTCATCTTTCTGAGATTTATTCCATCATCGGTGGAGGGAACGAAAGTTTCAGGAGAGAGGTCAAGCCCATAGTAAATCTTTTGTGTATCCTTCATTGCCATCTGGGGGGTGCTAAGCTGGAGTACCTTTTTGGGGAACCGTGGGGAGAAGCGAAGTCCCATCCCTCCGTCAACAATGAGTTTACCAAGTCCGTATCCAATATTTGCAATTCCATGCTCCGGTCGCTCCAAACCAATGGGGTAAAAATTAACGGACCGAGCAACGCCTGAAATTGTTGGGTAAAAGAGATCACCGTGTTGATTTCCGCACACTTCTTGCAGAACGATGCCCATCTTCTCCTCGTCAATAACATTGGAAGTGGCGCTAATGTATGCCTTGCTACTTCGGTAGAATACCGATGCATATACACTTTTAATGGCTTGACACAGCAATAGAAAAACCCTTCTATCATCCGACACCCGTGGTATCATGTAGGTGGAATAGATACCAGCAAATGGCTGATAGTAGGAATCTTCCAACTTACTGGAAGAGCGAACCGCAATTGGGTTTGCCACCACCCTTATAAATGTTTGCAAATCGGGGATTAACCTTTCGGGCAGTGGGCAATCTAAGAAACGCCTCAATATTTCATCATCAGATATTTTAGATAACGCAACTTCATAAAGTGAATTTGTCTCCATGAACTCGTCGAAAATCTCAGTAGAAAGAACTACCGTTCTTGGTATGGATACAATCACACCTGGATATCTGTCGAAGAGCATATGCTTGTTGATAACGGTATTGATAAAGGCCAGCCCTCGCGCTTTACCGCCCAGTGAGCCATCACCAATTCGAGCAAAAATTAGATACTTGCTGTAGGTGTTTCTATCAAACTTGGCAATTACCCCTCTGCCAGTGGCAAAGCGAAAGTTCGAAATTGCCTGATGAATGTACTTTCGAACTTGAGCAGTATCTTTAAAATCCTCCGGACGCAGCCGCTTAAAAACTTCGGCGATAGGGAACAACGCCCTAGCAAACAACCACTTCGAAATATGGTTTCTACTTGCATGATAGAGCAACGAATTATCGGGAATGGTAAGAATAATGTCTTGCATTGCCTCCAAACTTTTTGCCCTTCCCACTTCCTGATGAGTATCAGGATTCCGAAAAACAAAATCACCAAAAGCAAACTCACTCACAATAAAATCGCGCAACTCAATGAATAGCGTTTTGGAGTACTTATAAATAAATCCAACTCCCAGTTCCTCTGCATTTTTCCTATTTTGCTTGTCCGACGACTGAAGTATAAAAGGCATATGTGGATCCTCAGCACGAACTATCTTGCAAAGTTCAAAACCAGCCTTAGTCGTAGTTTTGCCTCCCTTCTTCGTCTTGTATGAGATGTCGCTAATAACCCCCAAGAGGTGATCCTTATACTTGTCGTATAGTTCCTTAGCCTCATCAAAGGTGGTAGCAAGAAGAATTTTTGGTCGACCTCGCATACGAAGCATCTGCTGCTGCTCGTTGAGCGCTTCGCGCATAAACATTTTAGATTGCTGCAGCACAACCTTGTATATATGTGGCAGATACGATGAGTAGTAACGGATGGAATCTTCCACCAAGAGGATGGTTTGCACGCCAACCTCCAGGACGTCGTGCTCAACATTCATTCTATCCTCAATGAGCTTAATAATTGCCAGCAGGAGTTCCGGATTCCCAAGCCAGGAGAATACAAAGTCAACGGCACTCAAATCCTCCTTCTTAAGTTTGAGGGAAACCTCCCGAGAAAAGTGCGTCAATACAGCAATGGGCACTTCCGGACAAATCGACTTCATCCTCTTAGCCATCTCAAAGGTATCTATCTCACCAATGTTTAGCATTGAAATCACCAAGTCGATAGATTCCGAACCAAGAATTTCCAATGCCTGTGTAGCAGAATCAGCCCGTATAAATGAAGGAGGGTAACGTAGGTTATGCGACACATATTCGTTGAAAATAAGTTCATCTATCCGACCATCCTCTTCTAGCATAAAGGCATCGTAGCTAGAGCAGATGAGCAATACCTTATGAATCCGCTTCTGCATAAGCAAATCAAATTGGGTATCGCTAAAATCGACTGTATTATTTTGAAACAACGCGCTGTATGGAGCCATAATTACTATATTTTCCTAGCCAAATATAGTTATTTTAAAAATGGACAAAAATGCAAAAAGGGCCCAGTAAGGGGCCCTTTTTATTTAAAAATCGAAAGATTCTACTCAACTTCCCATGTTTCTCCGCTGTGCAGCAACTCATCCATGTTATGAATTTTAGCATTCCGCTGTACCTCGATTACTTGGTCACGAACGTTATCGTCGTAGGTTGAATCCTTAACCATTCGAATAACACCCAATGCCACTGGATATTCAGGATATTCCATGTTAACCAGCATCATGTGTAATCCTGGATTAGGGTTAGTTTCATCATGAACCAATACGTCATCAAGGGTGTAGCCATCCTGTCCTATGGTAACTACTTTCAGCCTTAAGCCCTGGCCGTCAAGCACTAATCCTTTATCCCGCTTCTTACCAAACACCATCTTTTCCCCGTGATGGAGCACAATAACACGATCATCTCTGAACTCACGATCGGTTATGTTGCCGTGGGTACGGTCGTTGAAAATGACGCAGTTTTGCAAAATCTCAACAACGGAGGTTCCGTCATGTTTTGCAGCCTCAACGAGAATCTCGGAGGTAAGCTTTACCTCTACATCGATGGAACGGGCAAAGAACTTGCCTTGAGCACCAATCACCAATTCACCTGGTCGAAAAGGATGCTCAACAGTTCCAAATGGAGATGTTTTAGTTATGGAACCAAGTTTTGATGTAGGCGAATATTGACCCTTGGTTAATCCGTAAATCTCGTTATTAAAGAGGAGGATATTGATGTCGATATTGCGTCGAACAGCATGAATAAAATGGTTGCCACCAATGGCCAGCGCGTCACCATCTCCGGTAATTTGCCAAACACTTAAGGTTGGATTAGCAACCTTTATACCAGTAGCAATGGCGGATGCCCGACCATGAATCCCATGGAATCCATAGGTATTCATGTAGTAAGGGAAACGGGAGGAACAACCTATACCCGATACAAAAACATAGCGTTCCTTTGTATATTTCAGAGCCTCTGAAACCTCAGGCAAAGCTTTTTGAACTGAACTCAGAATGGCGTGATCACCACAACCAGGGCACCATTTAACTTCCTGATCACTCTTAAAATCCTGAGGCGTTAACGTCTTAAAATCTGCCATGATTACTTGCCCTCCAAAATTTCATTAAACTTGTCTGTTAACTCTGCCACCGTAAAGGGAAGTCCCTGCACCTTATTCATCTGCTTATAGTCAAACTTTTGATAAGTCATCCGAAGATAGTTTGCCATTTGTCCCATATTGAGTTCACAAACCACCAATTTCTTGTAACTCTTAAAAATTTCACCGAGATTTTTTGGCAGCGGATTAATATAGTGAATATGGCAAAGGCTAACCTTTTTCCCTTCGGCGCGCAACAAATTAACAGCGCTAACCAAGTGTCCATATGTTCCGCCCCAACCAATCACAAGCAAATCGCCCTCCTTGTCGCCAACAACATCTTGCTCGGGAATATAGTTTTGCATGCGCTCAACCTTATTGGCCCTAGTTTCAACCATAACCTGATGGTTCATGGCATCGTGAGACACGGAACCCTTCAACGCATCTTTTTCTAACCCGCCAATGCGATGCTCCAACCCAGGTGTACCAGGCAAGGCCCATCCGCGTGCTAGAGTGTCAGGATTACGTTTGTAAGGATAATAATCGGTTGTTCCCATTGGAACAACTGGCGGCTTTATGGCTGGATAGCTGCTCATGCTTGGAATCTTCCATGGCTGTGAGCCATTGGCAATAAATCCATCGGTAAGTAACATAACTGGAGTCATGTGTTCAATCGACAACTTCCCAGCCATGAATGCATAGTCGAAGCAGTTTGAAGGGGTGCTTGCCGCAACAACCGCCATTGGACACTCACCGTTCCGTCCCCAAAGAGCTTGTAGCAAATCACTCTGCTCCGTTTTTGTTGGAAGACCAGTAGAAGGGCCACCACGCTGAACATCAACTACCACAAGTGGTAACTCAGCCATAACTGCAAGGCCAATGGCCTCCGATTTAAGCGAAAGTCCTGGGCCAGAAGTTGAGGTAACTGCAAAATTGCCAGCAAATGCAGCTCCAATAGATGTACATATGCCAGCAATTTCATCCTCTGCCTGCAATGTTTTCACGCCAAGATCTTTCCTCTTTGCCAGTTCTACAAGAATCTCAGTAGCTGGGGTAATAGGATAAGATCCGCAAAAAAGAGGTAACCCAGCCTTTTCAGCAGCAGCAATTAATCCCCAAGCTGTAGCAGTATTCCCATTTACATTCCGATAGGTTCCCTTATCGCGGGTAGCAGCCTCTACGTGGAAACGATTAGGCATGGCCTGAATATTACCTGCGTAGTTATACCCATCCTTCAGCACCTTCATATTGGCCGCGGCAAGACCAGGCTTCTTGGCGAATTTTTTAACAAGGTATTCCTCCGTATGAAGCATTGGACGATCGAACATGTTATACACCATTCCAAGCGTAAACATGTTTTTACACCTCACGATGCTCTTATTGTCCATCTCACTCTCCTTAAGGCTTTCCTTGGTAAGGGTAGTTATATTGGCAAAGATGAGGTGAAAGTCATCCAGATTAAGCTCTGCCACAGGATCAAGGGTTTTGTAACCCGCACGAACAAGACCCTTTTCATTAAAAGTATCAGCATCCAAAATAATGGTACCGCCCTTCTTAACCCACATCCAATTAGCCTTTAAGGCTGCAGGATTCATTGCAACTAAAACATCACAAAAGTCACCTGGCGTATTAATTTTCTTGCTGCCAAAGTGCACCTGAAATCCTGAAACTCCGCCTACCGTTCCTTGGGGTGCGCGAATCTCGGAAGGATAATCGGGGAAGGTTGAAACTCCATTGCCTAGTAGCGCAGAGGTATCGGAAAACAAGGTACCGGTTAGCTGCATTCCATCTCCAGAGTCTCCTGAAAAGCGAATAACAACCTCCTCCATTTCAACCCGACTAACTTTTTGGTCCATAACTAACTAATTTTTAATTTACCTTGATCACCGAGTTGCTTCCAAAACGGATAATGCATATAATGCAACGAAATGCCTTATATGCATTAGCAAATTGTTTTTCATATTTTTATGCACAAACCCGTGAACAAAAATTTTCACAAATTTACTCTTTTTACTATTCAAGCGACACTTAAAACAAACTTTTTTGGAAAGATTGCAATCGTTTTAAATGTTCTTGTTTACAACCTATAGCTTACTAAACCAATAGGCCAAAGAACCATTCAACCAGAATGTTGTTAAACACATTGCTAGACTATTTCCGGCATCATCTATTAACTTTGAAAACAAAAAATGGCACTTATAAAATCGGTCAGAGGGTATACCCCTATTATAGGAGAGAATTGCTACCTAGCAGAAAATGCAACAATTGTTGGAGAAGTAACCATGGGCAACGACTGCAGCATATGGTTCAACACGGTTCTGAGGGGCGACGTTAACACCATCACCATTGGTAATCGAGTAAACATACAGGATGGAGCCGTTCTGCACTGCCTCTATCAAAAATCGAAGGTGTTAATTGGCAATGACGTTTCCATAGGGCACAACGTAACCATCCATGGTGCAACCATAAAAGATGGGGCACTTATTGGAATGGGAGCAACAGTGCTGGATGGTGCAGTGGTAGGAGAAGGTGCAATAATTGCTGCAAATGCACTAGTGCTCAGCAACACCATTGTAGAGCCTGGCAGTATTTATGCCGGCGTTCCAGCCAAATTTGTAAAGAAAGTTGACCCAGCACAGGCTCAGGAGATCAATCAGAAGATTGCAAAAAACTATCTCATGTATTCTAGCTGGTATAAGGAGGAATAAAAAAGGGTGGAGTTGGCTCCACCCTTAAATACCCTATTCTGGCATGATTACACACAAGGTCCTATCCGCTTTAGTAGCTGAGTTTATAAAGTCGACATAGGAGTTATATTTTTCCGCCGGGTAGCTGTTTCTATAAACCGCCATCTCTCTTACAACAATTATCTTTGAACCTTTACTTGTGCATGAGAGCTTGTAAGCTCCAAATTCACTTTCGATTGATTTCTTTTCGGGCATAGCCTCCACCTTAAATCCAGTAGGGATTACGATTACAATTGTATCCCGATCCAACCAGCCCGATCCAATTTTAAAATCCATTTTTCGACTTTTGGGTTTGGCCAAAACTCTATCAAACGGATTAACAGGAACGGCAGGAACAAAAAGACGGCTACCAGTTTTGGAAGCAAGTTTTGGCACCAAAGCTTTTACATCACTACTGGAGGTTACTGTATCTCCCTCAGAAACGGCAATGCTGAAATCGAGTATTTTAATCCCAGGCAAGGAGTATTCTTTGTAAAGTGCTTCTTCCTGATCCTTACGAGAATACCACGCTTCAGGAAAAACATTCTCCACCTGATTGCCGTAAAATTTGGATTTTACTTCAAAAGAGGCATCGCCAGCCATATCTATTGCAACATCTATTCGACGCTCCTCCTTATTGTCATAAAATTTCCTAACGGGCGTTTTTACAAGCACGCCCCCTCTTTCTGTCACCATCAAGGCATACCTGTTAACTAGCCAAGGTGTAACATAATAAAATGGATTCCGCTGATCGGTGCATTCAAGCCAAACTGTATCCTTCTCCATTGGAATGGAAAGAACCGCATGGTTCATCTGATTTAACGAAGAAAAATTGGGGAAGGTGATTTCGTGACCTGCAACTCCAATTTCGGTATAGTAGCCATTAATGCCTGCCACCTTCAAGAGCGCTTTTGTGTAGTTGGTTAAAGCCTTACAGTCACCATAACCCGTTTCGTCGACAACGGCGGCAGGAAATGGTTGAAATCCTCCAATGCCTAGCTGAATACTAACGTATCGGGTTCGTGACTGCATATACTTATAAACTCGCTTAATAATCTCCCGCTTATCGGTTACTCCTGCAACAAGGGCTTTAATCTTATCAACGGTGGCAGCAGGAAGTACATCCCGCCCTTCAATCAAATCGCGAGTCCATTTGCCGGAACTTTTCCATGTAGTAAGGTCTCCCGAAGTCTTATCGAAGAAGAAAGCTGAGGGGGCGAAAAAAACTGTTGGGAGGAAATTGTACCTGTTAGGCAGGTAATCCTCATCGCTATAAGCATCCTTGTTCGATATACTCCATCGGTAGTGAACTACCTTTCCATCATTTGAAGAGTCAGGTGGATTAACATTAAATTGTAAAAAGCGAAGCTTATAGCTACTCGGTACTTCAACAACCATTTCTGCACTTTGGAGAGATTGTCGGTCATCATCCATGGGCATCCATGTTGGGAATCCAACGAATCCATTCATCTCGATTTCATAGGTATAATCAACTGTATAGGGCAACTTATTCGCAGTATAATTTACATACTTTGCCCTAGAGTCATCATACAACGTATACCCGTCAACGAGGCTGAAATCCTTAATCTCGCTATTTTTTATCTTTTTTATTTCAACACCAAATTCATTATAAACCACTGCGCTTGTAATGGACAGCTTATGGAACTTGTCATAATACTCATACAACGAAGCCTGTTTCCTTCCAGCTTCAGTTAAAACCGTCTTCACCACATGCACCTTCAAAATTGCCTTTGACTCACTTTGAATTAAGAGTTGAGAAGAATAATCCCTAATAACGATATCGGCATTCTTCACTAGTTCAGCAGGAATGGTCAACGTAGGATATTTCACCTCTTTTGCCTGAAGTGAGCCAAAAATTAAAAAGAAAAAGCATATAAGATGCAGGAAATATTTCCTCATTTCTCAAAGATTAACAATAATTAAAACTGGCTACAATTTTAAAAAAGCACGACTATTAACTATTTTTTTTTAGCACAACCTTCTGTTGAAGTTTTGTAGCAATCTGATTGAAAAACTCCTTAAAGTTGGGATAATCCAAGGGTGCATATACCGAATTTGGAATTGTAAGCCGTGATACAACTACCAGTACTTTTCCATTCAAAGCACAACTATAAATAAACTTGCCGCCATTATTAGGTAAAACGATAGCCATTGGCTTAGGTAAGTCCTCCACCGTATATCCCTCAGGCACCACAAATTGGTTCATGTATGTTTCTTCCCGCGGCATACCAAAATTTATTGGAAACTTCCGATTAACATCAACAAAGGGGTTAGCTGTATTTCCAAACCCAACACACGGGTCTATATACATTAAATCTCCAGCCACGGAAACAACTCCCTCCGGTTTGAGATGAACTTTTACGGTAACCATTGGACTTCCTTTTTCGCCACAGGTAATCTTTAGACTATCAGCCACGTCTGAAGCAAAATCTTTCTTGATTTGCTTTTCAACCTTTGCCTCGGCATCAGCCTCCCCAAACGCGGATTGGAAGAATGTGGCAAAGTAGTCGGAAAAGATTTGTTGAAGATCTCCCTCCAACCCTCCATCGGTTGAAATTGTGAATGAACTGGAGGACCTCAATTTTGAGATAAAACTAGGATCGAGAGAGATCCATCCAGCATGGTTCTCATCCACAACTCGACCTTGTCCATTAAGGTCAGCAAACGGAAGTACGTTAACATCAGAAAAGCGGGATGTTGCATCAAGAAGGTAGGTTTTATCGCCCACTATTACCTCTGCAATCACATTGTTAAAGTTAGAAAGGGTGGGCCTCCCTGGGTTTACAACGCCATTTCCTCGAGTGCTCAAAGCAACGGGGAAAGCATCAAGTCCAACTTTTCTTAAAGCAATCACAAGATTTAAGTTGACTTCAGCGGAATTGCCACCGCCATCTTTATAGGCTCTCCTAACCCCATCCTTGACAAAAAGTCTATAGCTATTGTTCCATTTAACCTTTGAACGAATGAAGTTGAATGTATTTAATATTTTATCCTCAGGTGTGGTTCCAACTTTGAGAGCACTAATATCATCATCCATATAGCCACCACCACTCAGCTGCTGACCAAAATAATCATTTTGTAATAATTTCTTTGTCACATCTTCCCAAGTAGTGGAGAATGTTTGTATGGAGTGACCTGGGTGAGAATACTGAGCGAGTTCAAACTCCAAACGAGTAAAATAATTATCAATATTATCAACAAACACTTCACCCTTCTTAAGTGCTGGAACATCCTTAGCAATATAGGATATTCTAGAAGCCATGTAATCAACAGTATATCCATAATCACCCGAATCAGCTTTGCCCTGCATTGTGGCTTCATGGTGAGTAACGGATACACTCTTATGGAGGCTTCCTAAATCTATATGAGAGTAAGACTCAAAACCATAAGGGTAAGTATTATAGTGAAAATACTCAGGAATTGTAACCGTATAGCTACTATATATTACAGGAATTGCATACTGAAATTTCCATGGGTATAGAGAAAATAAGTAGTTAGACGAAATACTGTATTGAAAATCTATAACCGAACCGACCTTGCAATCGGGAAAAGCAAACTTCTTTTTGCTATAGTTCCCCTCTACATTCTCAGTAACTCCGTCTCTTAAACCGACTTTTGACTTAACAATTTTTCCTTTTTCCTCATTAAATACTATTGCCCCAAATTGGCTTATGCGTTGAGACTGATCCCCTTCAGAATATAGTGAAATTTCTAGGTTAGCCCAGTCAAGCCCCTCTTTAGTTAATATTTTTATACGCCCATGCCGCTCAAATTTCATCAGCCATTTTTCAGATGCATCATCAAAATACACTTCAACATTACCCTCGTCAAAAAGGAAAACAGCCTCTGCAGAGGAATCTTTTGGGTAAATCTCCATATTCATCTCCTCAGGAGACACCTTTCCAAACTTGGAAACCTCGTTTTGACCAAAGGCACATGCTACCATCAGCCACACAAGGGTAAACAGTAAAACAGACTTTTTCATTGTAATGTGATTAAGAATTAGGTTATTTTGAAATTATACTTTTAAGCAGCGGCGGTGTTAATATAATAAAGGTAAAAAAATAATTATAAAACAAACAATTCTGTTGAATTAATCATTAAGAGATAGCCAGAAAGCTACTATACTGACCATGAAATACTAGTAACTGGGAAGGCAATTAGGGATAGGTGGGGGGATGAATTGTAAATCACAACTCACAAACAGAAGGAACTATTAATCAACGACATATTAGCGAAAAAATAATTGTATTGTCACAATTATTAGCTTGTCAACGGCTGAGTTGCAAACCTAATATTTCCTTGATTTGGAAGATTATGTACAATCTGACTAACAAGCAACTGCAAAGTTGACAATGAACCACTGGAATAAAAATGGTAGAATGGAGACACTGTTGGTGAATTGTGAAGTGTTTGGTAAATTCGATCTACCTGCATAGCAACCGCAGGCGATGGATTTACAACTGTAATTTTCCCATTCGAAACTTGCCGAATTGCCTCTTCTAAAAAAGGATAGTGCGTGCAACCAAGGACCAGATGGTCAGCTCCTGCATTGATCATTGGATCAATATAATGATGCAGCAAATCCAGAACCTTATCAGAAGAAAAATCACCGGATTCAACTAGTTCAACAAGTCCATTCCCGGGTTGAATAATCATTTGTACATCGGAGGCAAATCGCTTACTTGTCTCCTGGAATAGCCTACCATTAAAGGTGCCACTTGTGGCAAGCACGCCAATTACTCCTGTTGTAGAATTTAATGCGGCAGGCTTAACCGCCGGCTCCATTCCCACAAAGGGAATTGGATACTTAGCTCTCAAAAAATCAATCGCAGCGGCTGTTGCTGTATTACAGGCAACTACAACCATTGAAGAGCCTTTGCTCAACAAAAAGTTGGTTACCCTATCGGCCAAAACAATTACTTCCTCTTGGGATTTCTCGCCATAGGGACAATTGGCATTATCGGCGTAGTATAGAGTGCTTTCATTTGGCAACAGGGCAATAATTTCCTTCCAGACCGAAAGTCCACCAACACCTGAGTCAAACACTCCAATTGTTGCCATTATGTACTAAAAAAAGAAAGGGCCACTCCTTTCAGAATGGCCATTCCTGTATTTTACAATATTGAATTACTTAGTAATTCCCAACTCTTTTTTAACCAAAGTGGTGATATCAATGCTCTGGGTGTCGGAATAGTAAACAATTCCAGGAGTACCAATGTCAAAAATATAGGTAAAGCCATTGGCCTTAGCCACTTTCTTTATGGCATCATTTGCCTTTTCAAGGATAGGTTTAAAAAGGTCTGATTGCATCTTCTGGTAGTCATCCTGAGCAGTTGTCTGGAATTCCTGAATTCTCTGCTGGAGATCCTGCAACTCTTTTTCCTTAGCATCCTTAATAGCTGGTGTTAAACCATCCTTTTTTGCAAGGTATGCCTGATACTTGTTGTTGAACTCTGTTTGAAGGTTTTCTAACTCACCAGAAAGTTCAGTCCCATAATTCTTCAACTTAACCTCGGCGCTATCCTTCTCTGGCATTAGAGAAATAACCTGCTGAACATTAATATGTCCGAATTTAAAACTCTGAGCCTGAACATTTCCCGTTAACGAAAAGCATGCCATCATGGCTGCTACTACGATAAGTCTTCTCATTTTACTAGTGGGTTTGTTTGTTACAAATTTACGAAAATTCTAATATCTATTTATAGCCAAGTCGTTGCAACACTTCATCACTCTTGTCATACTTCGGATTGGAATAGAGCACAGAGGGGTTATTTGCCACGTCAAAAATGGCTGCAT
Source organism: Williamwhitmania sp. (assembly GCA_035529935.1). Lineage (NCBI taxonomy): Bacteria > Pseudomonadati > Bacteroidota > Bacteroidia > Bacteroidales > Williamwhitmaniaceae > Williamwhitmania > Williamwhitmania sp. The sequence goes on from DATKVT010000070.1 coordinate 47,963, forward strand.
AACCTCCTTCTGCGGCTAAATCCTTTACCGCATTATAAACTTGATCCTGAACCGGCTTAACCAACTCTGCTCTCTTTTTAAAGAGCACACCATCGGGGCCAAAATAGTTGCGTTGCAAATCTTGTGCATCCTTCTGAAACTTTGCTATGTCCTGCTCTCTTTTATTTCGCATATCCTGTGTGAGCAACACCCGCTCTGCTTGGTATGATCGGACCATGTCATCCAAAGTAGTAAACCGCGTCTCAACCTCCTTCTGGTATTGGGTGGACAACTTATCAAGTTGCTCTTGAGCCGCCCGAAACTGAGGAATCTTTTTAAGAATATAATCGGTATCAACGAATGCAAATTTCTGGCCAAAAGCTACTGCACTGGCAAAAAAAAGCACGGACATCAAAAATATTTTCTTCATTGCTCCCAATTTTTAGAATGGCATACCAATTACAAAGTGGAAGTTTGACCCGCCTGCACCAGGATATGTTGCAACATTATCGAATCCGTATCCCCAGTCAATCCCAAGTTGACCCAGCATTGGGAGGAATAATCTGATACCAACACCAGCAGATCGTTTTATAGCAAATGGGCTAAATTGAGTAAAATCGTACCATGCATTACCCCCCTCAATAAAGGTCAACGCATAAATAGTTGACGAAGGAGAAAGCACCAATGGATAGCGCAACTCTACCGTAAACTTATCGTAAAGGTTTGCCACTTGAATGCCATTGTGATAAGGAGTAAGTGAATTATTCTCATATCCACGCAACCCGATGGTTTCCTTCCCATACAAATTGTAGCCAGACATACCATCACCACCTACGTTAAATCCTTCAAAGGGAGAATACCCAAGTTTTTTATTATAGTAACCAAGGTAACCAAAC